>JBOGDY010000042.1:0-12229 GCA_050742955.1 Actinomycetes bacterium
GAGCCGCCCCGGCCAGCAGGTCGGCGAGGGCCGCCGCGTCGTCGGCGGCCGGTGCGAGCGGGGGCGGAGGGGACGGGGTCGCCGCCGGTGCGGGGTCGGGGCAGTCGGCGGCCTGCACGTCGAGGGGCAGGTTCAGCACGACCGTACGACGGTCGTCGCGCGCCAGCAGGAAGGCCCGGGTGGCGTCGGACACCGCCGACTCGGCCGACCCGACCCGGTCGGCCACGGCGCCGACGTCGCCGGCCAGCGCGGCCTGGTCGACGTAGAAGTTGGACCTCGGCTGCGTCGCCTCGGCGGCCACCAGCACCAGGGGGGTGCGGCTCTTCGCCGCCTCGGTCAGGCCGGTCATCGTGTTGGTGAGCCCGCAGCCCTGGTGCACCGTCACCACCCCGACCCGGCCGCTGACCCGCGCGTAGGCGTCGGCCATCGTCACGGCCCCACCTTCGTGCCGGGCCGCGACGAACCGGGCGCCGCCCGCGACCAGCGCGTTGGTGACGTGGAAGTTGCCGCTGCCCACGACACCGAAGACGTGGTCGGCGCCGAGCGCTGCCAGGGTCCGGCCGACGGCCTCCGCGACGTTCACCTGCGTCACCGCTCGACGAGGGCCAGCACCCGCGTCGGGCTGCCGGAGCCGCCCACGATCGGCAGCGGCGCGGCGACGAGCACCGCACCGGTGGTCGGCAGCCGGGCGAGGTTCTGCAGCTGGGTCAGGCCGAACTTGCCGGCACCCAGCAGGAACGAGTGGCACGGGAACGCAGGGTCGAACGAGTGCGCCGCGCCCGCGTCCGTGCCCACCGTCTCGACCCCCACCCCGACGACCGGTGCCTCCTCCGCCAGCCAGCGCGCGCAGGCCGGCGACATGCCGGGGGTGTGCGGACCGGTGTCGTCGGCGTTGAGGAACTGCTGCTGGTCGTGCGAGCGCGCGTCCCACCCGGTGCGGTAGAGCAGCCAGCCACCCTCGGGCAGCCGCCCGTTGTCGGCCTCCCACGCCCGGATGTCGTCGACCTCCAGCAGGAAGTCGGGGTCCTTCGCCGCCTGCGCCGCGAAGTCGAGCACGACGGCCGGCGCCATCAGCCGCTGTGGCGGCACCTGCGAGACGTCCAGCCCGTCACGGCCGGTGACCCAGTGGACCGGCGCGTCGAGGTGGGTCCCGCTGTGCTCGCCGGTGTGGATGTCGTTCCAGTACCACGCCGGGCCGCGGTCGTCGTAGTGGCTGATCTCCTCGAGCCGGAACGGGATCGTGTTACCGAACGGCTCCGGCAGCATCAGGATCGGCGTCGACGCGGACAACGGCGCGGTCAGGTCGACGACCTCGACCGATCCCGCGCGGACAGCGGCCATCAGGTCGGCCAGCACCGGCATGGCGGTCCCTCCTCCGGCTCAGGTGCGCTCGCCCGGACGCCAGCGCTGGTGTCGGGTCACTTCTACCCCCTGGCGGATGAGCTGCAGCCGCGGCCTCGGCCCGTCGCTGCGACCGGCCTGCGGCCGTCGGCTTCCGGCCTTGTAGGGGTCGGGCCACTCGGCGCCTGCCCCTGCGTACTCCTGCTCGGCCGCAGCGTGCAACGTCCACTGCGGGTCGTAGAGGTGCGCACGTCCGACGGCGCACAGGTCGGCGCGGCCGGCGAGCAGGATCGAGTTCACATCGTCGTACGACGAGATCGCACCCACGGCCATTGTCGCCACGCCGCACTCGCCCGCGAGCAGGTTTCGGATCCGGTCGGCGAACGGGGTCTGGTAGCTGCGGCCGTAGGCCGGCCGCTCCGTCGAGGTCACCTGTCCGGTGGACACGTCGACAAGGTCGACGCCGTGCTCGGCGAACGCGCGGGCGATCTCGACGCCGTCGTCCTCGTCGATGCCGCCCTCGACCCAGTCGGTCGCGGAGATGCGCACACTCATCGGCCGGTCGTCGGGCCACACCGCACGAACGGCGTCGAACACCTCGAGCGGGTAGCGCAGCCGGGCGGTCAGCGACCCGCCGTGCTCGTCGGTCCGCCGGTTGGACACCGGGGAGATGAAGCTCGACAGCAGGTAGCCGTGCGCGCAGTGCAGCTCGAGCAGGTCGAAGCCGGCGCGCGCCCCCATCTCGGCGGACCGCACGAACTGGTCGCGGATCTCGTCCATCTCGGTGCGGGTGAGCTCGCGCGGCACCTGGTTGCGGGGGGAGTAGGGCAGCGAAGAGGGTCCGACGACGTCCCAGTTGCCCTCGGGCAGCGGGTCGTCGATGCCCTCCCACATCAGCTTGGTGGAACCCTTGCGGCCGCTGTGGCCCAGCTGCAGGCCGATGGCCGCGTTCGTGTGCGCGTGCACGAAGTCGACGATGCGCGTGTACGCCGACTCGTGCTCGGGCGCGTAGAGACCGGTGCAGCCCAGCGAGATCCGGCCGGGTTCCGACACGCACACCATCTCGGTCATCACCAGTCCGGCGCCGCCGAGCGCCTTGCCGCCCAGGTGCGCCAGGTGGAAGTCGTTGGCCAGCCCGTCGACGGCGGAGTACATGTCCATGGGCGAGACGACGACGCGGTTGCGCAGGGCGAGTCCGCGCAGCCGGAACGGCTGGAACATGGGCGGCGCGTCCGGGCGGCCGTCGGAGCTCGAGCCGGCGAACCACTCGTCGACCGCGGCGACGAACTCGGGGTCCCGCAGCCGCAGGTTGTCGTAGGTGACGCGACGGCTGCGGGTCATGATGTTGAAGGCGAACTGGAGCGGGTGCTGGTGGACGTACTGCCCGAGGTTCTCGAACCACTCGAGGCTGGCCTGCGCGGCGCGCTGGGTCGACAGCACGACCGCCTTGCGCTCGGTCTCGTAGGCCTCCAGCCCGGCCTCGACCGTCGGCTCCTCGTGCAGGCACGCGGCCAGGGACAGGGCGTCCTCCATCGCCAGCTTGGTGCCCGACCCGATCGAGAAGTGTGCTGTGTGCGCGGCGTCACCGAGCAGCACCACGTTGCCGTGCCGCCAGGACTCGTTGCGGACCGTCGCGAAGCTGACCCACTTCGAGTTGTTGGCGTGCACGGCATGTCCGTCCAGGATGTCGGCGAACAGCTCGCGGACCCGGGTGATGGACTCCTCGTCGGACTCGCCCGGCGCGAGGGTCCGCGCGCTCGACCGGTCGAAGCCGGCGCGCCGCCACACGTCGTCGTGCATCTCCACGATGAAGGTGCTGCCCGTCGCGTCGAACGGGTAGCCGTGGATCTGCATGACGCCGAAGGGCGTCTCGAGCACGTAGAACTTGAAGGCGTCGAAGACCAGGTCGGTGCCCAGCCACATGTACTTGCAGCGGCGGGTCTCCAGCCTGGGTCGGAACGTGTCCGCGTACTTGGACCGGGTCGCCGAGTTGACGCCGTCGCAGGCGATGACGAGGTCGTGCTCGTGGGCCAGCTCGTCGACCGGGGGTGCCTCGGTCCGAAAATGGATGGTGACCCCGAGCGCGCGGCATCGGTCCTGCAGGATGCCGAGCAGGCGACGGCGGCTCATCGCGGCGAAGCCGTGGCCGCCGGAGGTGATCACCCGGCCACGGAAGTGCACGTCGATGTCGTCCCACCGGGCGAACTCGCGCTCCATGGCCCGGTAGATCTCGAGGTCGGCGTGCTCGATGCCACCGAGGGTCTCGTCGGAGAAGACCACGCCGAAGCCGAACGTGTCGTCGGCCGCGTTGCGCTCGAAGACGGTGATCTCGTGGGTCGGGTCGAGCTGCATCGCGAGGGCGGCGAAGTAGAGCCCGCCGGGCCCGCCTCCGACGACCGCGATGCGCATGGGGGTCCTCCTCGGCGACTGGCACCGTCGCCTTGCCGAGGCTATGTTGTGCCCGGTACGACCGTCAACAAGGCGCGTTAGAGGGAGGTGGCCCTCGTGGCGGACCGAGCGCCGCGGTTCATCGGCCGGACGGCAGTCGTCACCGGCGGGTCCGGCGGGCTGGGGCGGGCGCTGTGCACCGCCCTGGGGGCGGAGAGCGCGGCGGTCGCGGTGGTCGACGTGGCCGCCGAGGCGGTGGCGTCGACGGTCGAGGCGCTCCGGGCCGACGGCGTGGAAGCCAGCGGCCACGTTGTGGACGTGCGCGACGCGGCCGCAGTGAGCGAGGCGATGCGCGCGGTGCACGCGGAGCACGGCGGCCCGCACCTGCTCGTCACGTTGGCCGGCGGGTCGCTCGGGACGCCGCGTGACCTGGGTGACATCGGCCCGGACGACCTGGCCCTCGTACTGGACGTCAACGTTCGTGGCACGTTCCTCAGCTGTCAGGCCGCGGTGCCGTTCATGGCCGAGGCGGGCGGCGGCTCGATCGTCACCACGTCCTCGATCGGCGGCCGCCAGCCGTCGCCGGTGACCGGCGTCCCCTACGCGGCGGCGAAGTCCGCGGTGGTCGGGTTGACCAGGCGGCTGGCCAAGGAGGTCGGCCCGCAGGGGATCCGGGTCAACGCGATCGCGCCGGGCCTGTTCCTGACCGGACGGCTGCAGGGCATGTTCGACGCGCTCTCCGACGGCGAGCGCCGAGAGGTTCTGGACGCGATACCCCTCGGCCGGATGCCCGAGCTGCGCGAGGCCGTCGACCCGATCCTGTTCCTGCTCGCCGACGCGTCGTCGTACATCACCGGCGCAGTCCTGGACGTCAATGGCGGCCGCTTCATGCCGCTCTGAGTCGGGTCAGCCCCCCGCGAGCCGGTCACGCAGGGCGCGCAGCAGGGGCAGCGCTTGTCGGTCCTTGGGGCGACCGGCGGCCTCCTTGCTGGCGATGATGTCGTCGAACGAGGCCAGTGGCACGGTGACGCCGTGGAGGGTGACCACAAGCTGTCGCTCGGCGAGCGCCTCGTAGTCGGCGCCTCCGGCCGGTCGCACGACGAGGTCCAGTGGCCCGAGACGGGTCAGCAGGTTCAGGACCGTGACCGCTCGCAGGCTCTCGGCGTTGTGTGCGAACGCCAGCCCCTCGTCGACACCGTCCACCCGGACGCGCGCGTCGAGGTCGCGCAGTGCGTTGGAGAGCCGGGCCAGGTTGTCCGGGCCTGGTGCCGGGGTGATGTCGATATCGGCGGTCGGCAGCGGGGACCCGTAAGCGACAGCGGCGAAGCCCCCGATCACGACGTAGCCGACCCCGTGGCGGTTGAGAACGTCGAGCAGACCGACCGGGTCGAACTCGGGCGTCGTCACGTCCGCTGGGCTCGGGTCCTGCGGACCGACTCCTGCAGCTCACGGGTGGTGCGCTGCAGCACCAGGAGTCGGTCGACGCGCTCCTCCGGCGTGAGCGGCAGGGTCGTCGCGAGGAGCGACAGATCGTGCGGGTCAGGCGCCGGCACAAGATCAAGCTCCAGCTGGTAGCCGCAGGGTCGCAGCAGGCGCTCCAGCGAGGGCAGCGTCGGCTGCACCCGACCGGCCTCCATGCGCGCGACGGCGGACTGGTGCATCCCGGCAGCGGTCGCGAGCGCGCGTTGGCTCAGGCCCGCCTGTCGACGGGCTCGCCTGATCAGGTTCGCCGCGCGCGTCACTGAACGACGATAACACATATGTGATCGAATCAGCGGCACCGATCGTGCTTGCTGTGCACCCGGCTGACGAGGTCGGCCAGGTGGGACATCACTCTTGCCCAGCGGGGCTGGCTCACTGCCTCACCGGCCCCCACGTCGGCGTTCGAGGGCGCCGCGTCTGAGCTCGAGCTCGCAGGTGGAAAGCACGGTGCTTACCGGTGACCTGGTCAGCCGAAGAGGCCCTTGATGTCGTCCACCGACAGCGGCGCCGACATCAGCGCATCGTCGTCCATGACCCGCGCGAACAGCGCCTGCTTGCGCGCCTTGAGCTCCATCACCTTCTCCTCGATCGTCCCGACGGCGACCAACCGGTAGACCATCACCGGCTTGTCCTGGCCGATGCGGTGCGTGCGGTCCACAGCCTGCGCCTCCACCGCGGGGTTCCACCACGGGTCGAGGATGAAGCAGTAGTCGGCCTCGGTGAGGTTCAGCCCGACCCCACCTGCCTTGAGGCTGATCAGGAAGACCGGGGCGTCACCGGTCTTGAACTCCTCGATCCGCGCGGCTCGCTTGCGCGTCCGGCCGTCGAGGTAGGAGTAGGCGATCCCCTCGGCATCGAGCCGGTCGCGGATGACCTTGAGGAACCCGGTGAACTGACTGAAGACCAGCGCCCGGTGCCCTTCGCCGACCACCTCACGCAGCTGGTCGAGGAACGCGTCGGCCTTGCTCGACGACACGTGACCGTACGTCGGGTCGACCAGTCCCGGGTCCAGACTGAGCTGGCGCAACAGGGTCAGCGACCGGAAGATCTCGAACCGGTTGCCGTCGAGGTCGTCGAGGAGCTTGAGCACCTTCTGGCGTTCCCGCTGCAGGTGGGTCTGGTAGACCTTCTCGTGCTTCGGGTTGAGCACCACGTCGAGCACCTGCTCCTGCTTGGGTGGCAGGTCGGCGACCACCTGGTCCTTGGTCCGCCGCAACATCAGCGGGCGGACCCGCCTGCGCAACGTCGCCAGCAGCTCGGGGTCCTCACCGCGCTCGATCGGACGCCGGAATACGTCGGAGAACCGTTGCGGGCTGGGGTAGAGGCCCGGGGCGACGATCGACAACAGCGACCACAGGTCCATCAGGCTGTTCTCCAGCGGCGTCCCTGTGACCGCCAGCTTGAACGGCGCCGGCAACCGTCGGGCGCACTGATAGGTCTTGGCCTGGTGGTTCTTGACGGCCTGCGCCTCGTCGAGGATCAACCCCGCCCACTCAAGCCCCAGGTATGCCTCGAAGTCGATGCGGAACAGCGCGTACGACGTGACCACCACGTCCGCGCCCGCCACGTCCTCCGCCAGCGGGGTGCACCGCTTCGCGGACGTCTCCGTGACCGCACAGACCTTCAGCCCCGGTGCGAACCGGCGGGCCTCGTGCACCCAGTTGCCCACCACGCTGGTGGGAGCCACCACCAGGAACGGCCCCGGCAGCGCGTCGCCCTCGCGGGCGTGGCAGACCATCGCGAGCGTCTGGACCGTCTTTCCCAGCCCCATGTCGTCGGCGAGGACGCCGCCAAGCCCGTGCTGCCACAGGAAGGCCAGCCACTGGTAGCCGTCGAGCTGGTAGGGCCGGAGGTCTGCGTCGAAGCCGACAGGCATCGGCGGGGGCGCGAGGGACCGCAGGTCCAGCAGTCCCTGCACGGTGCCGGCCCAGCGCGCGCTCTGGGTCTGGACGACGCCGAGCTCGAGCAGCTCCTCCCACAGCCCCGCCTGGTAGATGCTGACCCGCAGGCCGTCGGACGCGCGATCCTGGAGCGCTCTCGCCTCCTCGATCAACCGGCGCAGCGTCTCCAGCTCGGGCCGGTCGAGGGTGAAGTAGGTCCCGCTGGCCAGCACCAGGTGGCTCTGCCCGCCTGCCAAGGCCACGATCAGCTGGTCGAGCGGGATCTCCTCGCCGTCGACCGAGACAGCCACACCGAGGTCGAACCAGTCCGGGGCATCGGTTGCGTCCTCGGCGGACAGCCGGATCACCGGAGGCATCTCTGCCTGGCGGAAGTCGGGAGCGTCGCCGACGACGGTCAGGTCCAGGCTCTCGATGTCCCTCAGCACAGGCAGCTGGTCGTGCGTGAAGGACACCGAGTCCATGCCGGTCAGCAGGAGATCGGGCGCCAGCAGCCGGCGGGTGGCGTCGTCCAGTCTGTCGATCAGCTGCTGCTCCGCGCTCCGGTCGCGCAGGACTTCCCCGCAGTGCAGACCGTCGTCGTCGTACGGGATGCGCTCGTCGCCGTCCTCCACCGCGTAGGCGAAACCCCAGTCCACCCCCACCTCGTGGTCGGGGCGGAAGGTCACGGTCAGCGCCAGCCGCGGTGGCAGCACCTCCGGCAGCTCCACGCTGCCGTCGGCGGACACGACGGTGATCGCCTGCCGGAGCGCCGGGTAGTAGCCGGTCAGGAAGCGTGCCAGGTCGCCCTCGGGGATCTCCAGGGCCCGGCCCTCACGCAGCAGCTCCGACACCTGCTCGTCCGGCGAGGTGTCCAGCGGGGCCAGGACCAAACCCGGACGGGGCGCATCGTCGTACGACGTGGAGCCGGCCATCACGTCGATGCCCGCAGGGTCCGTCACGAACAGGCCGTGCGCGGGTTCACCGATGAGCTCGACGCCGCCGACGTCCAGCGTTTCATCGCCGGCCGCCACCACGGGCCGCAGGACCGCGCCTGTTCCGTCGGCACGCCGCAGGTCCAGCGCGACCCCGACCGGCGGCGCCACCCTGATGGGCCCGGCCGACGCCTTCGCAGGCACCAGGTCGAGCCCGCACTCGCCCGCCCGGGCCAGCAGCTGCCACAGCTCGGGCCCCAGGTCGTCCAGGTGGACGGCGATGTCGTAGCCGTAGCCGTTGCGCCCGCCGCCGTTGGCCATGTAGGCCGCAGCGAACGCGCGCAACAGGTCTCGGTGGGACCGGTCGAAGCCACGGCGGCCGACGTCGTACTGGAGATCCCGCCACGAGACTCCTGTGCGCACCCAGCCGCCGGCGCGGCTCCTGGTCACCGGACGGATCCGGACCCGGACACCGCCGGGGCGCGGGCTCGGCTCGCCGTAGCGCGTGAAGCGAGGCGTTGGCCCCGCGACCTCGAGCTGCAGCGCGAGAGCCGCCCCGGCCGGCTCGCGCTTCGTCGTCCGGGCGCGGACCAGCGCGGTGAGCGGGGTCTCCCAGGAGCGAGGCGTCGCCACCAACACGGCGTCCCCGCGCATGCGACCCGCGAGCATCACCGCCGCGACGTGCTTGCAGTTGATCGCCACCGGGCACGAGCACGAACCAGACCAGCGCGCGGCTCCGGGGGCGGGCGTCACGACCACCCGGTAGGGGCTGTTCCGCGTCCCCTGGACTGCCGCAGTCAGCAGCCGGCCTGCTGGATCCACGGTCAGCTCGCTGACCCGTCCACCACGGGCGTAGGAGCGTCCGTTCGCGAACGCCTTCGGGCCGACGGTGCGCCGGATGGTGAAGTCGTTGAGGTCTTGACTCCAGTCGGTCACCATGCTCGGCACAGTAGGTGGAGGTCAGGACAGAACGCCGCAGGCTCGGCGGGAGAGAACGACTGACGCTCTCGTCGGCAGCTCAGGGCCGGAGCGCGAGCTCCGAGTCGGTCGCGTCCTCGAACCGCCGCCGGTCCACCCGCCGCAGCCGCGACAGCACCTCCTGCGCGAGCACGTCCGCACCGTCGACGTTCATCGAGACGCCCGAGCCGTCGGCGTACGCGAGCACGAGGAACTCCTCGCTGTCCGGATAGGTGGCGTACGCGGCCGTCGACCGGTAGGAGCGCAGCTCGCCGGCGGGCAGCGTCCCCACGACCTGGCAGGTGTAGCCGCGCACGAGGGTGGGGGAGCAGTCGCCGACGTCGGTGCGCATGGTGACGAACGCGACACCGCCGGGCGCGAAGTACTTGAGGTAGGCCTCGTGGCCCTCGGGCGAGAACGCGGTCTCCTCCCGGACGACGGTGGTGGAGAACGCGTCGCGCTTCCAGCCGAGGAAGGTCGCGTCGGCGCTCGTTCCGTCGAACAGCACGAGCGGCAGGTCGGCGACCACCTCGTCCTCACGGGCGTCGGACACGACGTACAGGACCGAGGACCCGACCACGGCGACGGCGGTCAGCACACCCGCGCCGCGCAGCAGCAAGCCGCGCGTCGAGGGGCCGCTCCCGCACCACAGGAACGCGAGCGACGGGGCGAGGAGGGCGGTCAGCGCAAGGAGGGAGATCAGCGCGGGAGGCGGCTCGCTGGGGAGGATCCCGGCGATGAGGGCGGCGAGCGCGAGGGGGGCGAAGGGGCCGACGAGGGCGAGTACGACGGGGGCCACCCGGTTGCCGGGGGCGAACAGGCGCCGGGCCAGGACGATGAGGCCGGCGATCGTGACCGTCGTACCGAGGACCAGCCCGACGAGTGCGCCAAGGAAGGCCCAGCCGAGCGACTCGAAGCCCTCGGCGTCGCGGCCCGCGCTCAGCAGCGCATAGGTCGCCACGCCGGCGATAGTTGCGGCCGCGGCGGCGATGGCGAGCATTAGCAGCGGCAGCAGGACGAGACGGGCCGGGCCGGGTGCGGCCCCTGGGTGCTGTTGCTGGATTGTCGACCCGCTCACCGATGTCACCCCCGTCCATCGGCACCGACGGTCCATTGATTGAAACGTGAAGACCTCTGGACGGCTCAAGAGGGCTGCGAGATCCTCCGACTGATCCTTGAGTGCACGGACCACGAGGGAGCCATGACGACGGGTAGGGCAGGAGCCGGCGTCTCGGCGGACCATGAGGCGCTGCGCTCACGGCTGAAGGTCGCCGAGTACGAGCGCCTTCTCGCCGAGGAGCGCGCCCGACTCGGGCGCTTCCGGCTGACCGGCAGGACCGAGCGCCGCGTCGCCGCCCTGCTCGCGCCGACAGAGGTGTGGGGCTGGCACCTCCTGCCCGACCGTCGCTGGCCGGGCACCCGAACCGCCAACATCGACATGATCCACGTCGGGCCGGGCGGAGTGCTGGTCATCGACGTCAAGACCTGGAAGGCCCCGCGCGTCGAGGACGAGCGACTGTTCAACGGCACAGAACCGGCTGACGACGACGTCGCGAAGCTGCTGCGGGTCGTGGAGATGGTCGAGGCGGCCACTGCCGCGGTCGGGCTGGCGCCTCTCCAGGTCATCCCAGTCATCGTCTTCGCCGGCCGCCGCAACCCGGAGCTGCAGCTCGGCCGGCTCGAGCTGGTCGGGGAGCGAGGCCTCGTCCCGTGGCTGACGCGGCGACCAGCACGTCTGTCCGAGGAGCAGGTCCTGACGCTTACCGAAGGGCTGGCCGAGCACTTCCCGGCGTACGACGTGGCACCGCCCACCACCGTGACAGTCCTCGAGCCCAACCCGGTCGTTCCGCGGGCCGCGCAGCCGGATCCCGATGAGCTGGTGCTGTTCGACGCGGACGAGATCGAGAGCTCGATCATGGCCGCGGCCATGGCGCAGCCGATCGAGTCATGGATGACGTGGCTACACCCGGAGCAGACAAAGCTGGTCCGGCAGAGCCGCAGTGGCCCGGCGCGCATCCGCGGCCCGGCCGGCACCGGCAAGACGGTGGTCGGGCTGCATCGGGCGGCGTACCTGGCGGCCACCCGCCCGGGACGGATCCTCTACACGTCGTACGTCCGGACCCTCCCCGCCGTGCTCGGCGCGCTCTACGGGCGGCTGGCGCCCGTGACCCGGGAACGGGTGGAGTTCACCAGCATCCACCGTTGGGCAGGCCGCCTGCTGCGGGACCGCGGCCTGGACGTGACCTGCGATCAGAACCGCGCCGGGCTGCTCTTCAACACGGCGTGGGCGAAGGCCGGCCGCCACAGCGTGCTCGAGTCGCTGGACCTTCATCCCAACTACTGGCGGGACGAGATCGACTACGTGGTGAAGGGCCGCGGGCTCACCGACTTCGCAGAATATGTGAGTCTGCGCCGGGTCGGACGGCGTTCACCCCTGCAGCCAGATCAGCGCGCCGCGGTGTGGGACCTCTATCGGGCCTATGACGGCCTGCTGCGCGAGGCGGGCGTCAGCGATGTCAATGACGTGCTCCGCCGGGCACTGAGCATCGTGCGCCAGGAGCCGGTCGACCCGCCTTATGCGGCGGTGATCGTGGACGAGGTGCAGGACCTCAACCTGCTCGGAGTGCAGCTGCTGCACGCCTTGGTCGGAGACCGTCCGGATGGGCTGCTGCTCATCGGCGACGGCCAGCAGGCGGTCTATCCGGGCGGGTTCTCGTTGAGCGAGGCAGGCATCAATGTCACCGGGCGCTCGACCGTGCTGCGCGTGAACTACCGCAACACCGCCGAGATCCTCGACGTGGCCTCGCAGGTCGTGGCGACCGACCCTTATGACGACCTCGATGGCGTGCCGGAGCCCGGGTCACGGGACGTGCAGGTGTCGAGAACTGGTGGCGTAACGATCAGGGTCGATCAGCCCGACGGGCAGCTGCACGACCTCAGCCTGGTGACTGCTGTCCGCCAACACCACACCGAGCTGGGCGTGCGGCTGGGCGACATGGCGGTGCTGTGCACGACCAACTGGAAGGCGGCGCACTACCTCCGGGTGCTGCCGGCAGCGGGCATCGACTGTGCGGCTCTGGAGAACTACGACGGGACGACGACCCAGCAGGTCAAGGTCGGGACCTTCCACCGGGCCAAGGGGCTGGAGTTCGTCAACGTGTATCTGCCCGGACTGAGCAGCCGGCCGATCGAGCGGCTGTCCGACGAGCCGGAGTCGACGTACAAGGAACGAGTGGAGCTGGCCCATCG
>JBOGDY010000043.1:0-11864 GCA_050742955.1 Actinomycetes bacterium
GTCGCGAGCACCTCCCGGTCGTTGCGGGTCAGCACCCGCACCGAGCCCGGCTCGACGTAGACGACCGCCCGAACGCCGTCCCACTTCATCTCGAAGCCCCAGCGCGCCTCGTCGTCGACAGTCGGCAGCGACCCCGCGGTGGCCAGCATCGGCCTGATCAGCTCGGGCACCGGATCGGCCTCGGGATCGGCCCGCTCCCCCATGCGATGGATCATCCAGCTGTCCCCGTCGGTCTGGAACAGGGCGTAGCGTCCCTGCACCCGCGACCCGTGCAGCACGACCTTCACCTCACGGTTGGTCCACGTCTCGCACTCGTAGGTGCCGCGGTCCCAGATCGTGACTCGGCCGCCGCCGTACTCGCCCTTCGGGATGTCGCCGGCGAACTCGGCGTACTCCAGTGGGTGGTCCTCGGTGTGGACGGCCAGGTGGTTGCGCTTCGGGTCGTCGGGGACACCCTTGGGCAGGGCCCACGAGACCAGGACGCCGTCCCGCTCCAGGCGGAAGTCCCAGTGCAGCCGCCGGGCGTGGTGCTCCTGGATCACGAACGTGTCGTCGCCGCCAGTGGGCAGGGGCTTCTTCGGGGGGACCGGCTCGGGCGTGCGCCGCCGGTCCCGCTTCCCCCGGTACCGCTCGAGGCGGTCCGCCATGTTTCCCTCCTCGCCCGCGCGAATTCACCGGTTTCCTTCCGGTGCATCCCTTCCGTCGGCTACGTTCCCAGCGACCCTGGGGGGACCCTCCGGGGAGCTGCCATCGTCCACGGAGGACCTTCGTGACCCACCGAGCCCGGGTGCTCCGAGCACTCACCGCGATCCTGTCAGTTCTGACGGTCCTGGCGGCCGCCCTCGTCGTAGCCGGGCCCGCGCGGGCCGCGAGCAGCGAACTGCTCTTCTCCGAGTACGTCGAGGGGTCGAGCAACAACAAGGCGCTGGAGATCTTCAACGGCACCGGGGCGCCGGTGAACTTGGGGGCCGGCGGCTACAACGTCCAAATGGCGTTCAACGGCAACACCACGCCCAGCCTCACCATTGCGCTCACTGGTGAGGTGGCCGACGGCGACGTCTTCGTGCTGGCCCAGGCCTCGGCCGGTGCCACGATCCAGGCCATCGCCGACCAGACCAATGGCGCCGGCTGGTTCAACGGCGATGACGCGGTCCTGCTGCGCAAGGGCAGCACCATCATCGACTCGATCGGCCAGCTCGGGGTCGACCCTGGCACCGAGTGGGGCGGCGGCCTCACGAGCACGGCCGACAACACGCTGCACCGCAAAGCAGCGGTAACCGACGGTGACGCGACGCCCGGTGACGCGTTCGACCCGGGCACCCAGTGGGACGGGTTCGCGCAGGACACGTTCTACGGGCTCGGAGCCCGCACCGGCGACGCGACTCCCGAGGTCAGGAGCACCAACCCGGCCGACGGGGGCGGTGACGTCCTCCGTACTGGCAACGTCGTGGTCAACTTCAGCGAGCCGGTGGACGCGGCCGGTGACTGGTTCTCGATCAGCTGCTCCACCACCGGTGCGCATGCTGCCACCGTGAGCGGCGGCCCCACGTCGTACACCCTGGACCCGGCTACGGACTTCGCATTCGGGGAGACCTGCACCGTCACCGTGCGCGCCGCACAGGTGACCGACCAGGACACCCAGGACCCCCCTAGCAGCCCGACCGGCGACTACACGTTCTCCTTCACGACGGTCGAGCAGGACCCGTGCGACGTGGACTACACGCCGATCCACGAGCTGCAGGGTTCCGCTGCCGCGACGCCGTTCCCCGGCCAGACCAAGACAACCGAGGGCGTCGTGGTCGGCGACTTCCAGGGCGGGAGCGGACTGAACGGCTTCTTCCTGCAGGACGCGACCGGCGACGGCAACACGGCCACGTCGGACGGCATCTTCGTCTTCGTCCCGGCGGCGAGCCCCTTCGCGGGCGTTGACGTCGAGGTCGGTGACGTCGTCCACCTCACCGGCCGGATCACCGAATTCAACACGCTCACGGAGATCGACTTCGTGTCCGCGCTGAAGACCTGCGGCTCCGTCCAGGCTCCGGCCCCGACGGAGGTCACCCTGCCTGAGCAGGTCAACGGCGACCTCGAGGACGTCGAGGGCATGCTCGTCAGCGTCAGCGGGCCGAACGGCGACCCGCTGACGGTCCAGCAGAACTTCTTCCAGGGGCGCTTCGGCCAGGTCACCCTGGGCGCAGGCGGCCGTCTGTTCCAGCCGACCAACCAGTTCGCCCCCGGGTCGGCCGGCGCGCTGGCACTGGCCGACCTCAACCAGCGCTCGCTGCTGGTGCTCGATGACGGCTTCGGTGGGCAGAACCCCAACCCGATCCCCTACATCGGCGAGGACAACACGCTCCGTGCCGGTGACGCGGTCACAACCCTGACCGGCGTCATCGACTGGGGCTCCATCAACTCCAACAGTGCTATCCGCGACTACCGGCTGCACCCGACCACCGCACCTACCTTCACTCGGGTGAACGGGCGCACGGCAGCGCCGGAGCCGGTCGGCGGCAACCTCAAGGTGTCCGCCTTCAACGTCCTGAACTACTTCACCACCTTCACCGGCCCGGACGCGCGGGGTGCGAACAACCAGGCCGAGTTCGACCGGCAGCGCGACAAGATCATCAACGCGATGTCGGCGATCGACGCCGACGTGTTCGGCCTGATGGAGATCGAGAACAACCAGGCCGCGATCGCCGACCTGGTGGCCGGGCTCAACGACAAGATGGGCGCCGGCACCTACGCCGCGGTCTCCGACACGGGGCTCGACGTCGGCGACGACGCCATCAAGGTCGCGATGATCTACAAGCCGGCCGCGGTCACCCCCGTCGGCCCGGCGATGTCCAAGCCGGACGACGCGTTCACCGGGTTCGGCAGGGTGCCGGTCGCGCAGACCTTCGAGCTCAACGCGAACGGCGGCCGGGTCAGCGTGGTCGTCAACCACTTCAAGTCCAAGAGCTGCAGCCCGACGCCCAGCGGCGGCGACGTCGACAGTGGCGACGGCACCGGGTGCTTCAATGCCCGGCGGGTGCTGCAGGCCGGCGCTCTGCTCGAGTTCGTCGACGAGATCAAGGCTGCGTCGCACGACGACGACGTCCTGGTGATCGGCGACCTGAACGCCTACGCCAAGGAGGCGCCGATCAGCGATCTCGAGCAGGGTGGGCTGCACAACGAGATCGAGAGGTTCCTCGGCGACGACGCCTACTCGTTCGTGTTCGACGGCATGTCCGGCTACCTCGACCACGGGCTGGCCAGCGAGTCCGCGCACGGACAGGTCGTGGGTACGACCGAGTGGCACATCAACGCCGACGAGCCGTCGGTGATCGACTACAACACCGAGTTCAAACCGCAGGACCTCTACCAGCCCACGCCCTACCGCTCCTCCGACCACGACCCCGTCGTGCTCGGGTTGGACCTGGGCCAGTGCTCCTACGAAGACCAGGGCTCGACCCGGACCCTGACGGGCAACTGCGCCACCAGTCGCTCGGTGCATGTGCCCGACGGCGTGACGCTGGACGGCGCCGGGTTCGCGATCACGGCGGAGGACCCCGTCGGCGGGCACTTCCTCGGGGCAGTCGTCGCCAACGGAGGGGACGAGGCACACGTCACGAACCTGACGGTCACCGTCGACAGCCTTGCCGACGCCTGCGACGGTGGCGTCGACCGGCTGCGCGGGATCCTGCTCGACGGCGCGGCCGGCTCGATCGTCGACAACCAGGTGCTCGGCATCAACCAGGGCGCCAGCGGCTGTCAGGAGGGCAACGGCATCGAGGTGCGCAACGCGCCGTTCGACAGGATCGGTCCCGACAAGACCGTGACGGTCACCGGCAACAAGGTGAGCGACTACCAGAAGACCGGCATCCTCGCCAACGGCTCGGTCAACGTCACCGTCATCGGCAACACCGTCGAGGGCGTCGGTCCGGTCGACTACATCGCGCAGAACGGCATCCAGCTCGGCTTCGGCGCCACCGGGTTGGTCGACGGCAACTCCATGTCGGACAACTTCTACACCGGAGCCGATGTGGCCTGCGGTCTGCTCCTGTTCGAGGCCGACGGGGTGAAGCAGAAGCGCAACACCTTGGCAGGCAACGAGAGGGACGTCTGCAACTTCGGTCGCGGCGGCGGCGGCAGCGCGAGCAGCTAGCCGAGAGAGCTCGAGTGAGACGTTCGGCAGGTCGGATCTCGATCCTGACCTGCCGAACGTCTCAGTCGGTGGCGCCGGACAAGCGGCGAAGCGCCCCGAGCGCGACATCGCGCTCGGTCGTCAGCCAGAACGGCGGCAGCGACGCCCGCAGGAACTCGCCGTACCTCGCCGTCACGAGACGCGAGTCGAGCACCGCGACCACACCCCGGTCCGTATGCGAGCGGACCAGCCGGCCGGCACCCTGGGCGAGCCGCAACGCGGCGTGCGTCGCCGACACGGCCATGAAGCCGTTTCCTCCCGCGTCGGCAACCGCCTGCGCCCGGGCGGACATCAGCGGGTCGTCCGGTCTCGGGAACGGGATGCGGTCGATCACGACCAGCCGGCAGGCGTCACCGGGCACGTCCACCCCCTGCCACAGCGAGAGCGTGCCGAAGAGGCACGTGGGCACGTCGGCGGCGAATCGCCGCACGAGGGCGGCGGTGCGTTCCTCACCCTGACAGAGCACGGGTACGTCGAGGCGCCCGCGCATCTCCTCGGCCGCGGCCTGAGCGGCCCGCATCGAGGAGAAGAGCCCGAGCGTCGCTCCTCCGGCGGCCTCGACCAGCGATGCCAGCTCGTCCATGGTCGCCGGCGGGGCCCCGTCACGGCCCGGAGGCGGCAGTCGCCGGGCCACGTAGAGGATCGCCTGCTTCGGGTAGTCGAAGGGCGACCCGACGTCGAGGCCGGTCCAGTCGGGCGCGTCCTCGCCCGTGAGCCCCACCTGCCGGGCGATGGGGTCGAAGCTGCCGCCCAGCTCGAGGGTGGCACTGGTGAGCACCACAGCCCGCTCGCCGAACAGCGCCTCGCGCAGGAGCCCGCTCACCGAGAGCGGCGCGACCCGCAGGACCGGCCCGCGCCGCTGGTCGAGGGACAGCCACGTCACGTCGTAGGGCGAGTGGGCGGCCAGGCGCTCGGCGGTGTCGAAGACCGACCCGACCGCCGCCTGGGCGACCTTCTTCGCGCCGTCGTCGCCACCCTTGACCCGGGCGAGCTCCGAAGCCACGTCCCGCGCGGCGTCGCGGACGAGGGACACCGCGCCGGCCAGCTGCTCGGGCAGGTCCACGACCCGGCCCTCGTCCAGCGACTGCATCGCACCCTCCAGCGCCGTCGCAGCGTCGCTGAGGTCGTCGGTGTCATCGACCAGCCGACGGCAGCGACTGACGGCGCGTTCGACCATGGCCGCGGTCAGCTCGTCGGTGGCGACCCCGGTCACCCGATCGACCAGCTCGTGCGCCTCGTCGACGACGACCACGTCGTGCTCAGGCAGGACCGGATAGCCCTCCAGCGCGTCGATCGCGAGGAGCGCGTGGTTGGTGACGACGATCTCGGCCGCCCCTGCCCGTTCGCGGGCGTGCTCGGCGAAGCAGTCGCCGCCGTAGGGGCAGCGGCTGGCACCGAGGCACTCCCGCGCGGTGACGCTGACCTGCCGCCAGGCGCGGTCGGAAACCCCGGGGTCGAGCTCGTCGCGGTCGCCGGTGCCGGTCTCGTCGGCCCATCCCCGGAGCCGGCTGACGTCGCGCCCCAGCGGCGTGGTCGGCGACGGGTCGAACAGCGCGTCCTCGGCGTCGTCGGGCATGCCGCCGTAGACCTTGTTGCGGCACAGGTAGTTGGCCCGGCCCTTGAGGATGGCGAACACCGGCCGCCGCTCCAGCAGCGGCTCCACGGCGTCGGCGAGAGCGGGCAGGTCGCGCTCGACGATCTGGTTCTGCAGCGCGATCGTCGCGGTCGCCACCACCACCGGCTCGCCGTGCAGCAGGGCGGGGACGAGGTAGGCCAGGGACTTGCCGGTGCCGGTCCCAGCCTGGACGAGCAGGTGCGTCCCCTGGCTCATCGCTGCGCCGACGGCCTCGGCCATCCGCACCTGGCCGGCCCGCTCGCTGCCGCCGACCGCCGCCACGGCGGCAGCCAGCAGCGGCCGGAGGTCGGCCCGGTCGGCCGTGCCTGCGACGTCCGCGGCCCCGCTGGTCATGTGGCCCGAGACTAGTCGTCACACGGCGCGGGGACGCCGGTCGATCCACCGGGCACACCAGGGCACGCGCCGGCTCCGACGGGCCCGCGCCTCGTCGTACGTGGTGCGTCCTAGGGTCGTGCCATGGCCCTTCCTCCGCTGATCCCCCGAGCCGTGCTCTTCGGCAACCCCGACCGGATGAGCCCGTCGCTGTCCCCGGACGGCACCCGCCTGGGCTTCGTCGCCCCCCACAGCGGGGTCCTCAACGTCTGGGTCGGGCCGGCGGACGGCAGCGCGCCGGCGGTCCCGGTCACGCACGACGACGACCGTGGCGTCCGCAGCTACGTGTTCTGTCACGACGACCGGCACCTGGTCTACCTGCAGGACACGGCGGGCGACGAGGACTGGCGGCTCTACCGGCTCGATCTCGACTCCGGGGAGTCCACGCTGCTCACGCCGGAGCACAAGGTGCAGGCGCAGGTCATCGCCCACAACCGTTGGCACCCGACGACCATGCTGGTCGGGCTCAACGCGGACAACCCGCAGCTGCACGACCTCCACCGGGTCGACCTCACCACAGGCACACTGACGAAGGAACGCACCAACCCCGGCTTCGTCTCCTGGCTGGTCGACAGCGACCTGCAGGTGCGCGGCGGCGTCCTCATGCAGCCCGACGGCGGTGCAGTCGTGTCGCGGCGCACCGGCGACGGCGACAGCCTGGAGCGCGACTACGAGCCGTTGCTCGAGGTGCCGCCGGAGGACGCGACCACGACCGACGTGATCGGCTTCGACCGGGCCGGCACCTCGCTCTACCTGCTCACGTCGATGGACGCCAATGCGACCCGGCTGGTCCGCCTCGACATGGCCGACGGCAGCCGCAGCGTCCTCGCCGAGGACGCCACCTACGACGTGGCCGAGGTCTGGCGGCACCCCGAGACCCGCGAACCGCAGGCCGTCGTGCTCGACGAGGAGCGCCTCCGCATCGTGCTGCTCGGCCCCGACCTCGAGCCGGACCTGGCGCGGCTGCGCGAGCTCGGTGACGGCGAGCTCGGCATCGGCCGGGAGGAGCGGTCCGACACGCGCTGGATGGTCTCCCTCGCCGTGTCCGACGGTCCCACGCGCTACTACCTCTACGACCGCAGCGACGGTGCGACGACCTACCTCTTCGCACACAAGGACGCGCTCGAGGAGCACGAGCTCGCCCCCATGGAACCCTTCTCGTTCACCTCCCGCGACGGGCTCACGGTGCACGGCTACCTGACGTTCCCCCGCGGCGTCGACCGGGCCGGGCTGCCCGCGGTGCTCGACGTCCACGGCGGGCCGTGGGTGCGCGACCGCTGGGGCTACTCCCCCGACGCGCAGTGGCTGGCCAACCGGGGCTACCTGAGCGTTCAGGTCAACTACCGCGGGTCGACCGGCTACGGGAAGGCGTTCCTCGCGGCCGGCGACAAGCAGTGGGGCCGGGCGATGCACGACGACCTCGTCGACGCGGTCGAGCACATCGTCGGCCGGGGATGGGTCGACCGTGAACGGGTTGGCATCATGGGCGGCTCGTACGGCGGGTACGCGGCGCTGGCCGGAGCGGCGTTCACCCCCGAGGTGTTCCGGGCCGCGATCGACCTGGTCGGGCCGTCGAACCTGCTGACGCTGCTGACCTCGATCCCGGACTACTGGGCGCCGATGCGCTCGATGCTCTACCAGCGGGTGGGTCACCTGGAGCACGACCGCGACATGCTGTGGGAGCGCTCACCGCTGGCCCACGTCGACACGATCGGCATCCCGGTCCTCGTGGCGCAGGGCGCGAACGACCCGCGGGTCAAGCAGGCCGAGGCCGAGCAGATCGTGGCGGCGCTGGTCGAGAAGGGGCTGCCGCACGAGTACCTGCTGTTCCCCGACGAGGGACACGGGCTGGCCAAGCCGGAGAACCGCGAGGTCTTCTACGCCGCCGCGGAGCGGTTCCTCGCCGAGCACCTCGGCGGCCGCACCGAGTAGACCCGCCACATGTCCGGGGGCTCAGGCGCGGTGAACCAACGCCCCGCGTTGCGGTCCCAGCCCCGTCAGCCGCCAACCCCTGGCTCGGCGGCGTGCTTCGGCCGGGGGGCTTCCTCTGCCCGCTGGTCCGGAAGGCCCGCCTCTCCGGTCGTCCGCGGGGCGCGAAGAAGCATGATGCTGAAGGTCAGGATCCAGAGCCCGAAGAGGGCGTACGGCCACGCGAAGAGCAGCAGGCTGAACAGGCAGAGCACCGCGACGACGTACCCGGAGATCGCGAACCACCGCGGTAGCAGGCCGGTGCGCTGCCCGGCCAGGGACGTGGCGGCAACGAGCACGGCGCCACCGCCCAGGGCCACGGTCGCGAGCACGAGGCCGAGGACGAGGGTGAGCCGGGCGATGCCCACCGCGAACACGTAGTTGTCGGTGAACGCCAGCGCCGCGGGCACGGCGTTGCTCACCGTGCTCGAGGCGAGGAACGTGGCCGCGAACACCCCGCCGCCGAGGGCGGCGGCGCTCGGCAGCCCGCCTCCACCCCCGTCGCCGCCACGCAGCAGCCCGCGCACACCTGCGACGAACCACAGCAGCGCGGCCATGGCGATCGGCAGCAGCACCAGTGCCGCGAAGGCCATGTCCTGCCGGGAGCTGTCCACGAAGAAGTCACGCACCTGCGCGTCGCTCTGGCTGAAGTCACCCTCCCCGGTGAGGACGAAGACGGCTGTGGTGAGAACGACGAAGACGATGCCGGAGATGCCGGTCATGCGCCGCGACGAGGGATCCATGATGACCACCTTGCTAGTGCCGACGGTCTCACTGTGCGCCGGGTAAAGCCGCAGGTCAACGACAAATTGATCAGCCCGCCATCGCGTCCTGGCGGGCGAGAAGGTCGTCGAGCTCGTCCGCGGGCATGGGCCGGGCGAAGAGGAAGCCCTGGCCGAAGGTGCAGCCCATGCTGCGCAGCATGTCGCGCTGCGTCTCGGTCTCGATGCCCTCGGCGACCGTCTCGAGGCGGAGCGACTCGCCGAGCCGGACGATGGTCTGCACCAGCTCGCCCTGGCCGGAGTGCTCGCTGTCGATGTTCGCAATGAAGGAGCGGTCGATCTTGAGGATGTCGACGGGGAAGCGGGAGAGGTAGGACAGCGACGAGTAGCCGGTGCCGAAGTCGTCGATGGCGACCTTGACGCCCATCGTCTTCATCCGCCGCAGCAGCTCGACGACCTCTTCCGTGCGGTCCATCAGCACGCTCTCGGTCATCTCCAGCGTGATCGCGGCGCCCGGCACGCCCGAGCCGACGATGGCGTCGCGCAGCAGGCGGGGCAGGGCGGAGTCGAGCTGGCGGGCCGAGACGTTGACCGCGACCTTGAAGACGCCGCCGGGAGCGGCATGCCGCTGCCACCGGGCGCCCTGCTGGGCACACTCGGTGAGGGCCCAGGCCCCGATCTCGTTGACCAGTCCGGTCTCCTCCGCCAGGTCGATGAACTCGCCCGGCGAGATCAGGCCACGCTCGTGGTGCCGCCACCGCACGAGCGCCTCCACGCCGACGATGCGCTCACTGCTGAGCTCGACGACCGGCTGGTAGTAGAGCACCAGGTCACCCCGGCTCACGGCCTGGCGAAGGTCGGCCTCCGCCTGCACCCGGGCCAGCAGCACGTCGTGCATCTCGGCCTCGAACCGGACGAACGCGAGATCGCGACGACCCTTGGCGCGGTACATGGCCAGGTCGGCGTTGCGCAGGAGGGCGTCGGCCGTCCGGCTGTTCTGGTCGCTCACGGAGATCCCGGTGGAGGCGCCCAGCAACAGTTCACGCCCGGCGAGCACGAACGGGGCGGCCAGGGACCGGCGCACCCGTTCGGCCACCCAGATCGAGCCCTCCTCGGCGTCGTCCCCGGTAACCAGGATGCCGAACTCGTCCCCGCCGAGCCGGGCCACGAGGTCCCCGGGCCGGACCGAGTGGGACAGCCGCTTCCCGACGATGCCCAGCAGCTCGTCGCCGACATGGTGGCCGTGGGCGTCGTTGACCGCCTTGAAGCCGTCGAGGTCGAGGAACAGCACCGCGACCTTGCCGGTGCCGATCGTCGTGGCGAGCGCGTCCTTCACCCGGCGGCGGAACAGCGCGCGGTTGGCCAGCCCGGTCAGCGGGTCGGAGTAGGCCTGCTGCGTCAGCTGCTCCTGCAGCCGGTGCCGTTCGGACACGTCCCTGGTGTTCAGCACGAGCCCCCGGATGTCGGGGTCGTGCACCAGCGACGTGACGGTGGTCTCGGTGTCGCACCACCGGCCGTTCTTGTGCCAGATCGGGAACTCCAGGGACTCCGACCGCGACGGGTTGCGGGCCGCGGACGCGAGCGCGGCGTCCAGCCTGCGACCGTCGGCCGGCCGCAGCAGCCCGCTCATCCGGGTGCCGACGAGGAGCTGCGGGTCGTGACCGAGGATGCGGGTGACGGACGGGGTCTGGTAGCGCACGACGCCCCGGACGTCCACGACGGTGATGACGTCCGACGAGTTCTGCACGAGAGACCGGAACCACTTCTCGCGGGTCCCCAGGGTGATCGTCCGCTCGAGGACCAGATCGTCCAGCCGCCGCTCCACGGCGAGACTGTCCAGCCGCGCCAGGACCCCGCCGGTGATCAGGGTGACCGCGAGGAGGACGGCCAGCGCGAGGGTCGCCAGCGAGAGCGGCGCCTGGAAGACCGGTGCACCGAGCAGGATCGCGGCCGCGACGGACAGCGGCGCGAACGGGACGAGCACGGCGAAGGTCTCGCGCAGCCGCGCCGCGTGCTCGGACTCGCCGAGCTCCGTGGGGCTGCGGGCGCCGGCCGCGACCAGCACCGCACCGAGCGAGACCACCCCGGCCACGACGGGCGCGGACCCGCCGGTGCGAGCGTGCACGTCGGCGACGGCCCACAGCACCACCCCGCCGGCGACCGCGAGCAGAGGCCGCATGGGCAGCCCACCGATCCGGCGCGCGCGGGCGAGGACGGCCACGGCCGTGGTGGCCACGGCCACGTTGGCGAGCGTGTGCCCGACAGTGGTCAGGTTCGACCAGGTCCCGCCGGCCTCCTCGATCGGGTCGAGCAGCTCCCAGGCCGGGATGGAGATCGCAAAGCCGGCGGCCGCTGCGTCGAACGCGGTCCGCCACAGGCCCCGGCGGTCGTCCTGCGGGGCGGGGAGCAGCCAGAGGGCGACGGCGGCGACCAGCGCGGCACCCAGGTGGGCGAGGTTGTCGGTGCCGGGCCCGATCGCATCCGCGGCGCCCGGACGTACCTGCCAGGCGGCCTCGGCGAGCACCGCGAGGACGAGCAGCACCCAGGGCCCACGCACGCCGGGCCGGGTCAGGACCCGACGCACCAGCATGACCACGGCGAGCAGCGCGCAGACGGCCATCGCCGACCGTGACAGGACGACGGCCGCGGCGTCCTGACCCACGACGTGCAGGAGCGGGCCAACGGCGGCCAGCACACCTCCGCCGACCGGGAGCGGACCGCCGAGGACGCGCAGCCCCCACCCCGCCCGTGCCATGGATGGTTGATCGTCCGCGCGGCGACGGGAATGAAGCCCGCGAGCCGCGCGTGTGCGGCGGGGGGTCACCCGTACGGACCAACCTAGCGGCGGGCGCCGGCCACCCGTCCGTACGGCGCGAGCTCGGCCGCCAGCGGGTCGGTCACCCGGGCCCGCACCCGGGTGCCCTCGGCGACGTGCTCCTGCTCGACCTCCCCGCCCTCGTCGTGGATGCGGGACACGAGGTCACCC
>JBOGDY010000044.1:0-11583 GCA_050742955.1 Actinomycetes bacterium
GGGCTCTGGCACGCGACCGAGAACGCCTACGACGCGATCGTGCTCGACATCATGCTGCCCGGGATCAGCGGCTACGAGCTGTGCGACCGGCTGCGCGCCGGCGGCAACTGGGTGCCGATCCTCATGCTGACAGCGAAGGACGGCGAGTACGACGAGGCGCGGGCACTGGACACCGGTGCCGACGACTTCCTCACCAAGCCGTTCTCCTACGTCGTGCTGGTCGCCCGGCTGCGTGCGCTGCTGCGGCGCGGGCACGGCGAGAGGCCGAGCGTCCTCACGGCCGGTGACCTGCGGCTGGACCCTGCTGCGCACGAGGCCTCCCGCGGGGACACCCGGGTGGAGCTCACGCCGCGGCAGTTCTCCCTGCTCGAGTTCTTCATGCGTCGAGCGGGCGAGGTGCTGCCCAAGCCCGAGATCCTCGCGCACGTGTGGGACTTCGCCTTCGACGGCGACCCGAACATCGTCGAGGTCTATGTCCGGCAGCTGCGGCAGCGGATCGACGAGCCCTTCGGCCGGGCCAGCCTGCAGACCGTCCGGCTGGTCGGTTACCGGCTCGATCCGGAGGGCGGCTGACGTGCCGCCGCTCACACCGCCGCAGCTGCTTCACCTGTCGGTGCGGGCGCGCACCACCCTCCTGGCGTCGGCGATCGTTGCGGTCGCGCTGCTGCTGAGCGCCGTGGCACTCCTGTTCCTGCTGCGCCACGAGCTGATCCGCAGCGCCGACCAGGCGGCCGAGACCAGGGCCGGCGACATCGCCCGGCTGGCCGAGGGGGGTGCCCTCTCCGGGGAGGTGACCCCGTCCAGCGAGGACGACATCGTCCAGGTGGTCGACGCCGACGGCACGGTCGTGGCCGGCACGCCTCGGGCGACAGACAAGGCCCTGATCGCCACCTTCACTCCGCCGGCCGGCAAGCCCGTCGTACGGGACGTCATGGACCTGCCCAGCGACGACGGCGAGCGGGAGGACTTCCGGGTCTGGGCGCTCACGACCGAGACCGCCGACGGACCGGTCACCGTCTACGTCGGGACGAGCCTCGAGCAGATCAGCGAGACCCTGGCCACCGTGCAGGCCCTGCTCGCGCTGGGGCTCCCTGCCCTACTCGGGCTCCTCGCATTCGGCAGCTGGATCGTGGTGGGACGCGCCCTGCGCCCGATGGAGGCGATCCGCGCCGAGGTCGCCGACATCTCCGACAAGGCGCTGAGCCGGCGAGTCCCCGTGCCGGCGACCACCGACGAGGTCAGCCGGCTCGCCGAGTCGATGAACGACATGCTCGACCGCCTGGAGGAGGCCAGCGACCGGCAGCGGGCGTTCGTGGCGGACGCGTCGCACGAGCTGCAGAGCCCACTCGCGTCGCTGCGGACCCAGCTCGAGGTGGCCCTCACGCACCCATCGCGCACCGACTGGGACCTGACCGCCAGGGACATGCTCGAGGACACCGGCAACATGGAGCGGCTGGTGCGCGACCTGCTGTTCCTCGCTCGCAGCGACGCGTCGGAGATCGGTCCACGGCGCGACCCGGTGGACCTCGACGACGTCGTGCTCGACGAGGCGGCCCGGCTGCGGACCGATGCGCGGGTCACCGTCGACACGTCCGGGGTCTCCGCGGCCCCGCTGAACGGCAGTCGTGACGAGCTGAGCCGGATGGTGCGCAACCTGCTGGAGAACGCGCGCGAGCACGCGACGTCGTCAGTGACCGTGCAGCTACGGACGTACGACGGGGCCGCCGAGCTGGTCGTCGAGGACGACGGCCCCGGGGTGCCGCCCGAGGACCGTGGCCGCATCTTCGACCGCTTCGTCCGGGCCGACGAGGCGCGGTCCCGCCACAGCGGAGGCACCGGGCTCGGCCTGGCCATCGCGGCCGCGATCGCAAGCAGGCACGGCGGGTCGGTCTCTTTGCTGGACAGCACGCGCGGGGCCCGCTTCTCGGTCCACCTGCCGGTCGGACCGGGACCCGGGGTGCCCGAGCCAGGGAGCCGCGCGCTGCGGCGTCCCTCAGCCGAACCGGCGCAGCCGGAGGCTGTTGGTCACCACGAACAGTGAGCTGGCCGCCATCGCCGCCCCCGCGAGCAGCGGGTTGAGGAGCCCGGCTGCGGCCAGCGGCACGGCCGCCACGTTGTAGGCGAACGCCCAGAACAGGTTGCCCTTGATGGTGGCCAGCGTTCGCCGGGACAGCCGGATGGCGTCGGCGGCGGCCCGCAGGTCGCCGCGCACCAGGGTCAGGTCGGAGGCCTCGATGGCCACGTCGGTGCCGGTCCCCATGGCCAGGCCCAGGTCGGCCTGGGCGAGGGCCGCGGCGTCGTTGATCCCGTCACCGACCATGGCGACGACCCTGCCGCCGGCCTGCAGCCGTTTGATCGCGTCGACCTTCTCCGCGGGCAGCACGCCGGCCACCACGTCGCCCTCGTCGATGCCGACCGCGCGCGCCACCGACCGGGCCACCGCCTCGTTGTCGCCGGTGAGCAGCACCGGACGAAGGCCCAGGGCCCGCAGCTCGCGGACCGCGTCGGCCGACGACGGCTTGGGGGTGTCCGCGACGACGAGGACCGCCCGCGCCCGCCCGTCCCAGCCGACGGTCACGGCGGTGCGACCGTCTGCCTCCGCGGCCGCCTTGCCGTCGGCGAGCTCGGTGGGGAGGGGCTGCCCGCGCTCCTCGAGCAGCCGGCTGCTGCCGACGAGCACCGCACGGGACTGCCCACCGTCGGTGACGACGCCCTGGACGCCGAGACCCTCCAGGTTGGCGAAGTCCTCGACCGAAGGAAGCGCGCCGACCTCTACGACGGCGGCCGAGGCGACCGCCCGGGCGACCGGGTGCTCGCTCGCGTGCTCGAGGGCACCCGACAGGCGCAGCACCTCGGCCCGTTCCTCGCCCTCGGCCAGGATCACGCCGACCAGCGTCATCCGGCCTGTTGTCACGGTGCCGGTCTTGTCCAGCACGACGGTGTCGACGCGGCGGGTCGACTCGAGCACCTCGGGGCCCTTGATGAGGATGCCGAGCTGCGCGCCACGGCCGGTGCCGACCATGAGCGCGGTGGGCGTGGCCAGGCCGAGCGCGCAGGGGCAGGCGATGATGAGCACCGCGACCGCGGCGCTGAACGCGATCTCGGCGCTGGCGCCGTTGCCGAGCCAGAAGCCCAGCGTGGCCAGCGCGAGCACGATGACGACGGGCACGAAGACGGCCGAGACCCGGTCGGCGAGCCGCTGGACGGCGGCCTTTCCGGTCTGGGCGTCCTCGACCAGGCGTGCCATCTGCGCGAGCTGGGTGTCGGCGCCGACCCGGGTTGCGCGTACGACGAGCCGCCCGCCGGCGTTGACGGTGGCCCCGACCACGATGTCGCCGGGACCCACCTCGACGGGCACGGACTCCCCGGTCAGCATCGAGGCGTCGACCGCGCTCGTCCCGGAGACCACGGTGCCGTCGGTGGCGACCTTCTCGCCGGGGCGGACGACGAACTCGTCGCCCACCGCGAGCCGTTCCACAGGAACCCTGACCTCCGCGCCGTCGCGCAGCACCGCGACGTCCTTGGCGCCGAGCTCGAGCAACGCCCGCAGCGCCGCACCGGAACGGCGCTTGGCGCGAGCCTCGAAGAACCGGCCGGCCAGGATGAACAGCGTCACACCGGAGGCCACCTCGAGGTAGATCTCCTCGGAGCCGGACCCACGGGAAGGAACCAGGGTGAACGGCATGGTCATGCCCGGCTCGCCGGCGCCGCCCAGGAACAGCGCATAGAGCGACCAGCCGAACGCCGCCAGCACGCCGATCGAGATGAGCGTGTCCATGGTGGCCGCGCCGTGCCGCAGGTTCGCCCATGCCGCCTGGTGGAACGGCCACGCACCCCAGGTCACGACCGGCGCCGCGAGGGTCAGCGAAAGCCATTGCCAGTAGTCGAACTGCATCGCCGGCGCCATCCCCAGCACGACGACCGGCACGGTGAGCACCAGGCTGGTCAGCAGCCGGCGGCGCAGCGGTCCGACCTCGTCGGGCTCGAGATGGTCGGGCGACGACCCGGCCGCGGCGCCCGCGGCGACCGGCGGGGTGGCTGTGTAGCCGGTGGCCTCCACGGTCGAGACCAGGTCGTCGGGGGTGACCGTACCGGTGTAGGTGACCTTCGCCTTCTCTGTGGCGTAGTTCACCGTCGCCAGGACACCCTCCATCCGGTTGAGCTTCTTCTCGACACGGGCCGCGCAGGAGGCGCAGGTCATGCCACCGATGGCGAGCTCGATGGTGCGGTCCGCAGGGGCGCTGGTCATCTGGCCGGCCGCTGTCCGGAGCCGACGGTGACCGTGAACGCCGCGGTGCGCACCGTGCCGGCGTGCTGGAAGTCCAGGAACAGTCGGTAGGCGCCGGCGGTCGGGAACGTCGTGGCGAACCGCACCTGCGGACCGCCCTGCTCACCCGCGTGGGCCGTCTCGGTCGGGTGGGTGTGCAGGTAGCCCAGGTCCCCGGCGCGCAGCGACACGAGGTGCCCGAAGGCACCGAGATAGGGCTGCAGGTCGGTCACTGTGGCGTCGCCCCTGGACACGGTGAACCCCAGCTCGACCTCCCGGCCCGCGACGGGCTCGCCGTCGAGGGCGACCCGGTATCCGTCGACCACCGTCGTCGCCGCGGGCGCCGGGAACCGTCGCGGCTGGAACGCCCCGGCCACCGACAGGTCGGCGCCCAGGGTGAGCTTCCGGCCCAGCGCCGCCGGCACGAAGTCGGCGAAGGCCCGGTAGGTCCCGGCCGCGTCGAGGTCGAGCTGCACGCTCCACGTGCCGTCCGCGCCCCGGGTCGGGTGCACGTGCTGGAAGCCGGCCAGGTCGCGGCGCACGACGATGAGGTGCAGCTCCTTCTCATGCGACTCGCGGTAGTCCGTGACGGCGGCGCCGTCGGGCCCGGTCACCTCGAACCGGAACGGCACGTCCGCGCCAGCCGGGAGCGCCGTCGAGACCGGCTCCAAGGTGTAGCCGGCCTCGGTCACGGCGAGTCCGGCGACGGTCGCGCTGCTGCCGGCCCGGGAGGTGCTGTGGTCGTCGACATGGGGCTCCTGGCCCGGTGTCGGGCCGCCGTGGGCGTCGGCCGGTGTCGTGGTCAGCGGATCGGCCCATGCACCGACCCCGAAGGCAGCCCCGAAGGCGACGGCCAGCGCCCCGGCGTAGGCGCCGAGCCGGAGTGGAACGCCGGTCATGCCGGGCTACCAGCGAGCTCGTAGCCCGCCTCGCCGACCGCGGCGCGGACCCCGGTCTCGTCGAGCACGGAGTCGCTCACGACGTGCACCGCGGACGTGCCGCCGGCGACCAGCTCGACGGTGACCTCGCGGACGCCGGGCAGCCGGCTGAGCTCCTCGGTGACAGCACTGACGCAGTGACCGCAGGTCATGCCGGCGACGGCGTAGGTGCTGGTGGTGGTCATCGGTGGCCCCTCGGCTCTCGTGGTGCGGATGGATCTGTCGTAGGACGGGTCAGCTGCGGACGAGCCGGGCGATGGCGTCGGAGGCCTCACGGACCTTCTCGTCCGCCTCGGGGCCACCCTTCCTCGCCGCGTCGACCACGCAGTGCCCAAGGTGCTCGTCGAGAAGCTCGAGCGAGAACGACTGCAGCGCCTTGGTCGCCGCGGACACCTGGGTGAGGATGTCGATGCAGTACTTGTCCTCCTCCACCATCCGCTGCAAGCCACGGATCTGGCCTTCGACGCGGCGCAGCCGCTTGAGGTGGCTGTCCTTCCTTGCGCTGTAGCCGGGTGCTGTCGCCATGACGTCTCCCTCGGGTCTTCAATACCCAACCAGGGTATGTGCTCCAGATCGGAGCATACCCATGCCCGGTATCGGTGGCAAGTGACCCGAGGAGACCCTCAGTGGCTGGCCCGCGCGGCGTGCTCCTCGCGAAGCACCCGGCGCAGCGGCTTGCCGATGATGTTGCGCGGCAGCTCGTCGCGCATCTCCACCAGCTTGGGGACCTTGTAAGCCGACAGCAGCTGCGCACAGTGGTCCTGCACCTGCTCGGCGACCAGCCACATGCCCGGCCTGGGCACGACGCAGGCCTTCACCGTCTCGCCCCGGTAGTCGTCCGGCACGCCGATCACGACGCATTCCGCGACATCGGGGTGCTCGCAGACCGCGTCCTCCACCTCGGAGGGGAAGATGCTGAAGCCGCTTGCCAGGATCACGTCGCGCTTGCGATCGATGATGGTGAAGAACCCGTCCGGGCCCATCGTCACGACGTCCCCCGTGAGGATCCATCCCTTGTGCAGCATGGCGATCGAGTCTCCGACGTGACCCCAGTAGCCGGAGAACACCTGTGGTCCCCGCAGCGCCAGCTCGCCGGCGGTGCCGGGCTGGAGCACGACCTCAGGGTCGTTCTCGTCGACGACGCGCGCGTCGGTGCTGGGCAGCGGCAGCCCCACGGTGCCGGCCCGGGCGTTGCGGTTCAGGGGGTTGCAGAGCGCGACGGGCGCGGTCTCGGTGAGGCCGTAGCCCTCGACCAGCCGGCCGCCGGTGATCTCCTGGAACCGGTCCGCGGTTGACGGCGGCAGGCGCATGGCGCCGGAGACGCAGGTGCGGATAGAGCGGAGGTTGTGGTCCGCGGTCCTGGGCGAGTCGTTGACCTGGCTGTACATCGGAGGTACGCCGGGGAAGATCGACGGTTTCTCCTTCGACACCGCGCTGAGCACCATGTCCAGGTCGAAGGTCGGCAGGAGCACGAGCGTGCCAGCCGCCAGCATCGTGGTCATGAGACCGAGGGTCAGGCCGTAGACGTGGAAGAGCGGCAGGACGCCGAGCGTCGTCTCCTTGCCCTCGACGATGCCCGGGTCCCAGGCGCGGGTCTGGTAGGCGTTCGCCACCAGGTTCCGATGGGTGAGCATCGCCCCCTTGGGCAGCCCCGTCGTGCCACCGGTGTACTGCAGGGCAGCCAGGTCGCGTCCCGGCTCCAGCTGTGCCTGCTCAGCGTGCTCCGTCGAGGCCTCCAGCAGGGAACAGAAGTCCTCGGCGTCGTGGTCGGGCGGCAGCGGCGTGACCAGCCGGTCCCGCTTCTCCCGCGCCCGGGCGAGCGGCAGGCGCAGCAGCCATTTCTTCGTCGCCGGCAGATAGTCGACCAGCGAGGTGACGACCACCTGGGTCAGCGCGGTGTCGGCACGGACGGCGGCGACACGGGCGTACGCGCCGTCGTAGACGACGGCCACCGTGGCCCCGCTGTCGGCGAGCTGGTGGCGCAGCTCCCGTTCGGTGTAGAGCGGGTTGAACTGCACCGCCACCGCACCGAGGCGCAGCGTGGCGAAGAACGCGATGACGTTCTGCGGGCAGTTGGGCAGGATGATCGCTACCCGGTCACCCCTGTGCACCCCGAGCGCGGCGAGTGCCCGCGCGAACCGGCCGACCTCATCGCGCAGCTGCTCGTAGGTGAGCGACCGCCCGAGGTAGCTCACCGCCCGCCGGCGCGGGAACGCGGCGGCGGCGTCGTCCAGCAGCCTGGTGACCGGCACATCGGGCACGTGGATGTCCCGCGGAACACCCTCCGGGTAGAACCGCAGCCATGGCCTGTCGGCATAGGGGTCGTCCACGACGCTGAGAGTCTGGCACCCACGCATCCGGGCCCGGCGTGCGGCCCGGCCGGTCAGGGGCCGACGACCTCGAACGCGAGCACGGCGAGGTCATCGCTGAGTGGGCCGCCCCGGAAGTCGCGGGCAGTGTGCTCGAGGGCGGCGACCGCCTGGTCGACGGTCCCGGCCGAGGCGCCGCCGAGGACGGCCGAGGCGCCCTCCTCACCGAAGAACAGCCTGCCCCGCCGCGCCTCGACCAGCCCGTCGGTGAACATGCAGACCAGGTCACCAGGCGCCAGCTCGATGACGGTGTCGTGCAGCTCGGGCTCGGCGACCAGGCCAAGGGCGGTGCCCTCCCGACCGACTGGTCCGACCGTTCCGTCGGCACGGCGGAGCAACGGCTGGTGGTGCCCGGCGAGGCACATCGAGACCCTGAGTCCTCCCTCGAGCGGCGAGGCCACCGCATAGACGAGGGTGCAGTAGCGCTCGTCCAGGTTGTCCCGCAGCAACGCCTCGTTCAGCGCGGTCAGCAGCCGGCGCGGGGAGGGCTGCCCGACGGCCAGCGTGCGCAGCGTGTAGCGGATCGACGCGGTCACGGCGGCCGCCTCGGCACCCTTACCGCTGACGTCGCCCAGCACCACCGCCCAGTCACGCGCGCCGACCGGGAAGACGTCGTAGAAGTCGCCGCCGATCTCGCGCCCGTCCCCTGCCGGTTGGTAGCGGCCGGCCAGCCGGGCCCCCGCCACGGTCGGCAGCGCGGCGGGCAGCAGGCTGGCCTGCAGGGCCTGGGCGATGCGTGACCGTTCGGCCAGCAGCTGGCGCAGCTGGGTCTCGGTGTGCTTGCGGTCCGTGATGTCGCGCAGGACCACGAGCTCACCGGCCTCGTGTCCACGGGGGTCGGGCAACGGCTGACGTCGCGCGTCGAAGTGCCGTAGCCGCCCGTCGACGGTGAGGGTGAGCTCGGCCAGCGGCCCGACCGAGCTGGACCGCGCATGCCGAGCCGCCACGGCGGGATGCCGAGGCAGCAGGTCGCCCACCGTGAGCCCGGCCAGGTGGGAGAGCGGCCGGCCGAACGTGCGTGCCGCGGCCGGGTTCGCGTCGACGACGCGCCCGTACGTGTCCAGCACGAGGACGGCGTCGGCCATGGTCTCCACGATCAGGCCGCGGGCGACCGGGGCCAGGTCGACGAGGCGCTCGCGGTAGAGCCCGAACACCAGCACCGCCCCGGTGACGGTGAAAGCGAAAGGAGTCAGGTCGAGCCGGGCGAACGGGCCCACCTCGAAGTTGTGCAGCAGGTTCGCCGCCCACGGCAGGAGCGCGGCCGCGATCAGCGTCCCCGACAGTCGCCAGTACAACCGGGACACCCGCGTCACTGCGGAGACGAACATGCCGCTGGCGGTGAGGAGGAGAAGGTTCGTGTAGACGAAGTGGCCCCAGAACAGCGGCCCGGTGGCCACGATCGGCAGCTCCTGGTCCGCCGCGGCAGTCGGGTAGAACCGCACGAGGTCGTGCGCGGCCGGGATCGCCAGGATCGCGAGCACCACCAGCGGCTCCACGGCCAGGACACCCAGGAGCCGCCGGGTCAGCAGATGGCTCCGCCCGGTGTACTCCAGCACGAAGGCCAACCAGGCCGGACCGAGCGCGCAGATCCCGGCGTACTTCAGGTCGCCCCACAGCTCGCGGGTGGCGAGGTCGCCGGTGCCCAGCTCGATCGCGTACGTCAGGCTCCACCAGGCGACGGCGACGAGCACGGCCGCGAGGCTCAGCCCGGCCGTGGAGCGGCGCCGGCGCCATACCGAGGCGGCCAGGGCAGCCAGCAGCACACCGGCGACGACCATCAGCCCGGCAGCGAGCGGCCACACCCCGGACGCACCTCCCAAGGTCTGCAGAGCCGGCGTCCCCTATATCGGCAATTAACCGAGATGACAGGAGTGTCTCCCCCATGCCGGCTGTGTGGCCGATTTGAACTGGTTCGTCCTCGCCGCCGCGTCAGCGCAGGGGTCGGTGAACACCCCAGTCGTAGACGACCGAGGTACGGAGTACGACGTCCGCGACCGAGCGGTTGGCGCGGCTCACCGCGGCCCAGAGCAGGCCGACCGGGAACGCGACGCACAGCAGCGCACGCAGCAGCGCCCGGGCCAGGTGCAGCCGACCGCCTCGGGAGTCGACCACCCGCAGTCCGAGCAGCCGGGAGCCGTACGTCCGGCCGGTGGTGGTCCACGCAGCGGCGAGGTAGCCGACCATGAGCACCATGGCGGCGTTCACGACGGCTGCCCGGGGTGGGTCGGGCAGGTGCGCGGACCTGGGGTCCCACAGGAGGAGCACACCAGCCGCCCCGAAGTAGGTGGCGACGAGCAGGGCCGCCACGACGCCGAGGTCCACGGCCCCGGACAGGGAACGGCTCACAGCGCCCGCCCGACGACCTTGGAACGTACGTGCTTCCCTCGGCAGCGCCCGGAGGGCCGTCTGGGTCGCATCCGGCGAACCGCTGGTCATGACACACCGTCGCTCTCACGCCGGCGGCGCAGGATCCTGTCGACGACACGCGTCAACCGCTCGTCGGCCTCCACGGTCCGCATCCTCACCCCGACCACCGTCTCCGACGCGAGCGCGCCGGTGGACTCACGAACGATCTCGGGCAGGTCGATCGCATCGATGACGGAGGTGGCGATGCCGACGAGATCGATCCTGTCCACGACCGGTCCGAGGTCCAGGCGCGCCGCCACGGCGTCTACGTCCAGTCGAGCCGCGACCGCGTCCAGGTCCAGCGCCAGCGCGACCTTGTTGACGTCGACGCCCGCGACGACGGTGTCCAGGTCGACCCGCTCGCGGACCAACCGGGTCAGGTCGAGCTGGTCCAGGACCGCCTCGGTCACCACCGGGACCAACGAGAGGACCAGCGCGGCCGCGGCTTGCTCCGCCGCTTCCCGCCGCACCTGTCCCCGCTCGGCGTACCGGCGCAGCTGCGTGGCCGGCCAGTAGCGCTCGCCGACCAGCGGCGGGCGAAGGACGAGCCGGACCGCGGGCCGGACCGCGGGCCCGACCGCGGAGGCGCCGCTCCGGACCAGCCGCGCGGCGTCCGCCGCCAGGCCCAGGCTCGCGTCGAGGACCAGGAGGGCGACCCTGCCTGCGGGCCGGCGATCCGGTCCCTGGTCCCGGTCCGACGGGACCTCGGCGCGCTGCGTCGGCAGGCCGGCGACGGCGGTGCCGGCGCCCGGGGTCGGGGGAAGCGACCCGGTCCCGGCTGCCTGCCCGATCATGCTCCAGGCACCGCATCCAGGCGCCGCACCCGCTCCACTTGGAGGCCTCGGGTGCGACATCTCAGCAAGAGTCGTTCCAGGTCGCCAGGCGTCGTCCGCAGCCTCAGCACCGTGAGCTGGGGACTGACGTGGCCGGACCAGCCGAGGTACCGCACCAGGGGGGCACCGAGCCGGCCCTCGAGCCGGACCTCGTACTCATCGCTCACCCGAGTCCACCTCCCGCCTGCACATCGTGCTGCTGACCGGCCGTCGGACCCGTGCCGGGTGGAAGTCGGTGCACCTCGGCGAGAACCAGGCCGAGCGTCTGCAGCTCCTCCAGCAGGGCATGCAGCTCCCCCTGGTTCCCCACGGAACCCCGGAGCACGGTCTCGGTCCGGGTCGTGGAGATCGCGACGTCGTCGAAGCCCTCGAACAGGTCCGCGGGCACGACGCCCACGATCCGGATCTCGTAGCTCGCATCGTCGCCGGACGAGTCGGCCGGACGCGGGTCCTGCTCGGTCACGTTGGGACTGTCGGCCACACAGCACGTTCCTGCGTCACCCGGTGCGGGTGAGCGGGCTGGTGCGGACGGGCGGTCACCCTGGACGGGAGGTCCTGACGGTCCTGCTCAGCGTCGCCGCCCACGGGCTGAGCGCAACACCCTTGGCGGCGCGCTACGGCAAGGCGCAGTCGACCGTCCCCGCGTCCCGGCCGGGCAAGGCAGCCGGCGAGCCGCTGCTGCGTCGGCTCACCGGACGTCCGTGATGGCCCTGCTTGCGCGCTTCACCCGTCCGGGGTGATGCCCTGGCTCGACCGGCGGAAGACCTTTT
>JBOGDY010000045.1:0-11409 GCA_050742955.1 Actinomycetes bacterium
GGTCAGCAGCGTGAGCCGCTGCGGGTGCCCGGCGTCGAGCTCCCGACGGTAGCTCTCGACCCCGGTACGCCGGGTCTTGGCGGCGTACATCGCGAGGTCGGCCTGCCGCAGCAGGTCGGAGGGCTCGATGCCCACCACCGATGTCGCGACCCCCAGGCTCGCCTCCACCGTGACCTGCAGGTCGTCCAGGTCGAACGGCAGCGCGAAGGCGTGCCGGACCATCGCCACCACGGACCCGGTCGTCGCGTCGTCGGACGCCGCCAGCAGCACCGCGAACTCGTCGCCGCCCAGCCGGGCGACGACGGCGTCGGACGGTGTGTTCCGTCGCAGCCGCTCCGCGACCATCCGCAGCAGCGCATCACCGGTGCCGTGACCGAGGGTGTCGTTGATCTCCTTGAAGCGATCGAGGTCGAGCAGGACGGCCGCCGCACGGCCACCCGTCTGCAGGATCTCGGTGAGGCGCTCCTCGAGGTGGCGCCGGTTCGGCAGCCCCGTGAGCTCGTCCTGCCGGGCCCGGCGGAGCTCGTCGGCAGCGTGCTCGCCCATGAGGTCGGCCCGCCGCGCGTTGCGCAGGGTCACGCTCAGGTGGTTGCCGAGCGCCTGCAGCTCCCGCAGGTCGCTGGTCCCGAAGGTCTCTACGTCACCCAGCCGGTCTCCCACCAGCAACGTGCCGATGACTTCCCCGTCGCCCTGCAGCGACATGGCCACGACGTCGCGCAGGCCGGCGGTGCGCATGGCCCGGGACAGCGCCTGGTCCTTGATCCGGCGGCGGACGAGCAGCGGTGCGGCATCGAGCCAGGGCGCGAGGGCTGCAGCGCTGCTGTCGCCGTCGAGCTCGACCGCTGCGCCGCCGTACCGCCCGACCCAGCGACGGCGGTGACCGGCGAACGCCTCCGTGAGCGTGAGCTCGACGGTCTCCGCCTCCAGCACCTTCGTCATCCAGACCACGGCGGCCCGGGCGGCGGACTCCACGTCGAGCTGACCGCCGATCTCGGCCGTGAAGCGGCTCAGCTGCTCGAGGCTCTCGGTCCGTCGCCGCAGGTGGTCGTAGGACCGTTGGGCGAAGAAGAGCACGGCGACGACGACCCCGACGGTCCAGATGGCCCGCCAGTCGACCGTCACGACGTAGACCACGATGAGCGCCGCGCTGGCGTTCAGCAGCGGCGCGACGGACTCGAGCCCCAGCAGCACGCTGTGCCGCCCGGGCCGCGCCCCGCCGTCGGCCGCGATGGCCACCGCGATGAGCACCGCGCCGATGACCTCGACCACGACCACGGCCACACCCACCGCCAGCCACGAGCGCGGCCCCAGCGTCGCGTCGCCGCCGAGCACCAGCCCCCAGGCAATGACGGCTGCACATGCCTCGAGCCAGTAGAGACCGATGTTGAAGACGAGCTTGCGCAGGCTGCGCCGGTTCCGCCAGGTCAGCGGCAGCACCGCGCCCGCCACCCGGGCGAGGACGAACATGGCCGGGGGCAGGAAGAACAGGCCCACCACGAACGGGATCTCGCTGAGCGTCAGCGTGCAGGCGTGGCGTCCGATCCTGATGTTCACGGTGGCGTGCTCGGCGGCCGCGAAGCCAGCGACGATCAGCGCGACGAGGAACATCGACGGCATCGGCGACGCCCGGCCGTACACCACGGCGAAGAGCGCGGCTCCGACCACATAGACAGCTGCGACGAGGACCCACACCCGGGCGCCGCCCTGGCGCTGACGAGACGTGTCGGCCTCAGCCGGAGCCTGCGAACCGGCGACCGCCGGCGCCGGTACTACCAGCCCGCGCTCGACCATGACCGGCCTGACCAGGAGCGGCCGACCCAGCTCTCACCCGACCAGGAGTCGCCCGACCAGGAGCGGCCGGACCACGACCGGCCGGACCACGATCGACCGGACCAGGACCGACCCGACCAGCTGTCGCCGGACCAGGACCGGCCCGACCAGGACCGGCCCGACCAGCTGGTGGCGCACCAGCAGGCGCCGGTCCACTCACCGCCTGCCCACGTACCGCCGTTCCACGCGGTGAAGCCGGCGCTCGCCGGTGCCCACTGCTTGGCGCTGAACGGACCGAGGACGTGCCTCTCGCCGGTCAGCTCGGTGCCGTTGTCGGCGACGTGCTGGGTGCCGCGCGCCTTCTCCAGCGAGCCGAGCCCGGTGGAGCGCGCCCAGGCCTGGCTGGTCGTGGGGGTCGAACGGAGGTAGGCGCGGTAGACGTCGAGCTCGCCGGCCCCCCGTCCGGCCGCGTCTGCTGCCGGCATCCCCTCGACGGACGAGCGCAGGAGGGCCTTGACCTGGTCGGGACGCAGGGTCGGGCGACTGTCCAGGAGCAGGGCCACGGCACCGGACGTCACCGCCGCGGCCTGCGACGACCCGCTTCCCTTGAAGAACCGGTCACCGACGCGGGCGGTGGGGTGCGCCTCGTCGAGGTAGGAACCCGGGTCACGCAGCGAGGCGATCGAACGGCCGGGCGCGACGAGATCGACGCGCCTGCTGGCGTCACCCCGGCTGCTGAACTCCGGAACGACGTCGTCGGAGGCGTCCACGGTCCCCTTGGTGTCCGCGGCACCGACCGCGAGGACGTAGGGGTCGTAGGCCGGGTTGTTCAGCTTCGGGTTGTCCGTGCCGCTGTTGCCACCGGCGACGACCACCACGATCCCGGCCCGCCAGGCGTTCTCGACCGCGTGGGTGAGCGGGTCGAGCCGGTAGTCCTGCACACCATCGGTGCCGTAGGACAGGTTCAGCACCCGGATGGGGTTCTGCGGGTCGTCGTTGCGGTGGGTCACGACCCAGTCGATGGCCGCGACGACCTGGGAGACGTCGACGGCACCCTCGGCGCTGGCGACCTTGAGGCTCGTCAGCCGGGCCCCCGGCGCGATGCCCTGGAACCGGTCCCCGCCCAGCAGCGTCGCGGGATCGCTCCCGGCGATGATGCCGGCCATGTGGGTCCCGTGACCGAAGGTGTCGAGGTGGCGATGGTCGGCGGACTGGCTCTCGAAGGACAGGTCAGGACCGTTGACCACGTTTCCCGATGTCAGGCCCCCGACCGGCGCGACCCCGGTGTCGACCAGCGCCACGCCGATGCCCCGACCGTCGTAGCCGCGTGCTCGCAGCCGGTCGGCGCCGATCACCGCGGCCACGTGGTCGAGCTCGGTCGTGGTCTCGTCGTAGATCCAGCCGGTCGGGCCGAGCAGGCTCGCGACGGTTCCGCCCACCAGCCCGGTGACCGCGCCGACCGTTCCGGTGAGCACCCCTGTCAGGTCACCGAGCAGGCCCGCCTGGGCGGGCGTGGCCCCGATGCCGAGAGTCGCCAGCCCCACCGCTGAGGCAGTGACGCCCGCGGTGAGAACCCTGGTGCCAGCAGAGCGCCGACGAGACATCTACCCCTCCCCCACTGGTCACGCCCGCCATCGGCGAGCGCTCACCTTGACCATCGAGTACAGCATCGGCGTTGTTACAAGAAGTAGTAATGCGATGACCAAGAGTTACCCCATTCGGGCCAACCCAGTGGCCGGCGGGCGGGCCGGCGCGCCATGCCGCGTCGCTGCCGCGTCAGTCCCGCGTCGAGTGAGACGTTGCGCAGGTTTCTACCCGTGCCGACCTGCGCAACGTCCCACTGCGCGCGGGTGATGCCGGGCTCACGGCTGAGGCCGCTGGCGCCAGGTCCATCGGTCCCGCGCCCGGTCGCGCCTCCGGCCGCGGGCGTGGCCGGTCTGCAACCGTCGGACGGTGCGGATCCGGAAAGGGCCGAGGTCGTGGCCACCTGCCCGGACAACGGTCAACCCGGTGTCCTCGAGCCACTCCTCCCTGGCGTTGTCGTGGGCGTGCTGCAGTGCGTCGCGGTGGTACGCACCGTCGTACTCACCAATGAAGCCCGCCTCGGGATCGAGCAGGTCGACCATCCCGAGGAACCCACCGTCGATCCCGAAGACGTCAGCGTTCACCTCGGGCACGGGCAGCCCGGCGTCGAGCACCCACATCAGCCGCAGCCTCGTCTCACCCGGTGACAGCGCCCGCGGGTCGGCCAGCGCAGCACCCCGGCGCAGGAGCGGCAGGCCCTGCCAACCTCGGTGCCTCTCCGCGTAGGCGAGGACGTCTGCGGGTGACAGACCCAGTCGCCGGCCGAACACGTCCAATCCGACGACACCCTCACGCAAGGGTGTTCGGCGCGCATGGTCGAATGCGGCTCGTACGGCGGTGCAGCAGGGGATGCCGTCGGCCATCATGACGTCCTCATCGTCGAGAGTGCTCCGCCACCGCACGAGTGCTGGGCGGGCCCTGATGACCACAGGTGGTGGCAGCACGACGGGCACCGGTCATCGGTCCTGCTGGGTCGCCCCTCGGCCGTCGAGCTCCCACGCCCCGAGGAGATGCCCGGCGGCCCACCCGCCGATGGCGGCGCCGGGTGGCAGCAGCGAGGCGACCTCGTAGATCCGCTGCCTCGGACTGTCCGGATCCGAGCCGACCGGCAGCTGCACCCCCCGCAGCGGCGCGCGCCAACGAGGACCGGCCAGCTCACCGCGGGTGACTCCCAGACCCGCCGCCTCGAACGTGCGAATGGGGCGCTGAGGCGACACCCAGGGCGGCGTGGTCGCTGACATGGGCAGGAGACTGGCCCGACCAACCCCGGCGGAGGCACTGGCCGGGAAATCGGTGGACGACGACCCGTGACCCTCGGCTGTGGACCGGCCTGCCTAGCCGGGATCTCCATCCGGCCCCGAGTGAGACATTCCTCAGCTTCCCAGCGCCGACGGACCTGCGGAACGTCACACTCGGCTGCCCCGGCGTCAGCGCAGGCCCTCCAGCCAGCGCAGCAGGAGCCGGGCACCGAACCCGGTGCCGCCCTTGGTGACCTCGTGCTCGTCCCGGTCCGCCCGGGCGGGGCCGGCGATGTCCAGGTGGGCCCAGCGGCGCGAGCCGGTGAACTCCCGCAGGAACAGCGCGGCCGTGATCGACCCGCCCTTCACCTGCGGGTCACGGGCGATGTTGGCCAGGTCGGCCACAGACGAGTCGAGGCTGGGCCGGTAGTCCTCGACCAGCGGCATCCGCCAGAGCCGGTCACCGCTGGCCCCACCCGCCGCGAGCAGCTCGTCGGCCAGCGCGTCGTCGCCGCTGTAGAGCGCACCGTGCCGGCGGCCCAGACCCTGCGACGCCGCCCCGGTGAGCGTCGCGATGTCGACAAGCACGTCGGGGTCCAGCTCGGCGTCGGCGTAGGCCAGGGCGTCCGCCAGCACGAGCCGGCCCTCGGCGTCGGTGTTGAAGACCTCGACGGTGCGCCCGCCATAGTGACGCACCACGTCGCCGGGCCGCGCCGCCGCCGCGCCCGGCATGTTCTCGGCCGCCGCGACCAGGCCCGTCACCCGGACGCGGACGCCCGCGTCGCGCAGCGCCGACATCACCGCGATGACGGCTCCTCCGGCGGCCATGTCGGTCTTCATCGGGACCATGGCGTCGCGGGGCTTGAGGGACAGCCCGCCCGAGTCGAAGGTGATGCCCTTGCCGACCAGCACCACGTGGACGCCACGCCGGGCGGACCGGTCCGGCTCGTAGGTGAGCTCGATCAGCCGAGGGGGCCGCGCCGAGCCGCTGCCCACCGCGATCAGGCCGCCGAACCCATCCGCGGCGAGCTGCTTCTCGTCGCGGACTCGGACCCCGAGACCCGAGCGCCTGGCCAGCTCGCGGGCCCGCCGGGCCAGCCAGGCCGGGTCCTTCAGGTTGGAGGGGGTGTTGGCGAGGTCGCGGGCCAGGTGCACCGCAGCAGCCGTGGTCAGGGCCAGGGCGATGGCGGCGGCGGCCGGGCGCTGCCGGCGACGGCCCGCCACGGCGTACAGGTCGACCCTCTCGACGCTGCGCGGTCCGGACGGCGAGCTCTTCAAGGAGAACCGGTAGCCGGCCAGCAGCAGCCCCTCGACGTGGGCCCGCACGGCCTCCTCGTCGTCGACGTCCTCGAGCGTCGCGGCGGCCAGCCGGGACACCCCCGTGCACCGCCGGGCGAGGGCCGCGCCGGCCCGGCGCAGCGCGACCGGGGACGCGTCGCCGACCCCGACGAGCAGCACCCGCCTCAGCGACGTCGATGCCCGCAGCACGGGCACCTCGACGACCTCGCCGGGCTCGGCCTTGGCCTCGGCCCGCTCGAGGGCGAGGTCGAGCGGCAGGTCGAGCGCGGCCGCGAGCGCCGCACCACCCGAGGTCAGCGATGCCCGGCCCTCGACCTTGCGGACGGGGACGGCGACCACCTGGACGCCCTCGGCGCGGGCGACTGCCGTGGCATCGGTGGCGCCACCGGTCACCAGCTCGACCTGGGGAAGCGGCACGTCGATCTCCCTGCTCGGGAAGGGGCGGCTAGCCGACGGCACCCTTGAGCGCGTCGCCGAGTGAGGTCGCCTCCTCGGCCGACAGCTCGACGACGAGGCGCCCGCCACCCTCGAGCGGGACCCGCATGACGATCCCCCGCCCCTCCTTGGTGACCTCGAGCGGACCGTCGCCCGTCCGCGGCTTCATGGCCGCCATGCTCGCTCCCTTCGATAACGGCACACCGTTCGGCGCCTGCACGGTGACGGCACGAACGCGGCCACGCATGTCGACACGGCATGTGTGTGGCGGCCATTATCCCGCCACACGGCTGCCCGGCGAAACGCCAGGCCCCCCGACACGGCAGACTTCGGACCGTGAACGCTCGATCGGCGCTCTTCGACCTCTACGGCGACCACCTCCGCGCCCGTGGCGGCCGGGCTCCCGTGGCCGCGCTGGTCCGCCTGCTCGCCCCTCTGGAGGTGGCCGCCCCGGCGGTGCGCACGGCGGTGTCGCGGATGGTCCGGCAGGGCTGGCTCGAGCCGATCCGGCTCCCGCAGGGGCCGGGCTACGCCCTGACCCCGAGGGCGGTCCGCCGCCTCGACGACGCCGGCGCCCGCATCTACCGCACCCAGCAGTCCGGCTGGGACGGCAGCTGGCGCCTGGTGGTCACGACGCCGGCCTCGGAGCGCAGCCGTCGCGACCGGCTGCGGGCGGGGCTCACGTTCCTGGGCTACGCCCAGCTCGACGACGCGACCTGGGTCGGGCCCCGCTGGTCGGAGGAGGTCGACGGGCTGCTGGAGGCCGAGGCGGTGCGCGCCGAGCGGTTCACCGCGCAGCACGACGGGGACACCGTCGGGCTGGTGCGCCGGGCGTGGGACCTCGACGGGCTGTCCCGCTCCTACACGCGGTGGCTGGCCGACGCCGAGCAGCTCGCGGCCTCGGCGGGCCGGTCGCCGAGCGACGAGCAGGCATTCGCCACCCGGTCCCGGCTGGTCCACGAATGGCGCAAGTTCCTCTTCCTCGACCCCGGACTGCCGCGCACCCTGCTGCCGGACGACTGGGCGGGTGAGAAGGCCGCCGCCTTCTTCGACGTCGAGAGCCGCCGGCTGCTGCCCATGGCCACCCGGTTCGTCGACAACTGCCTGTCCCGCGACTGAGGAGGCACTCCGTGTCCGACACCGTTCTCTACGACCTCACCGAGGGCGTCGCGACCGTCACACTCAACCGGCCCGACGCGATGAACGCCCTCGACACCGAGCTGAAGGTCGCCCTCCGCGACACGCTGGCCGCCGCGGCCGACGACGCCGAGGTCCGCGCCGTGGTCCTCACCGGCACCGGTCGCGCGTTCTGCGTCGGCCAGGACCTCGGTGAGCACGCCCGCAACCTGGCCGGCGATCTCGACGCGGTCTGGGCGACGGTGCCCGAGCACTACACCCCGATCGCGACGACGCTGGCCACGATGCCCAAGCCGGTGGTGGCCGCCGTCAACGGGGTCGCGGCCGGCGCCGGCGCGGCATTCGCGTTCGCGTGCGACTTCCGCGTGGTCGCCGACACGGCCGGCTTCAACATGGCGTTCTCTGCGATCGGGCTCGCGGCCGACTCCGGGTCGTCGTGGTCGCTGCAGCGCCTGGTCGGCCCGGCCACCGCGAAGAGGCTGTTGCTGCAGCCCCGCACGGTCGACGCCGCCGAGGCCCTCGAGCTGGGGCTGGCCACCGAGGTGGTGGCGGCCGACGAGGTGGCCGGCACGGCCGGGGCTCTCGCCGCCCGGCTCGCGGCCGGGCCCACCGTCGCCTACGGCGCGATCCGCCGGTCGATCGCCTTCGCGGCCGGGCACGGTCTCGAGGAGTCGCTGGCGTTCGAGGCGGACATGATGGCGCTCACCGGCGCGACCGAGGACCACAGGGGCGCCGTCGAGGCGTTCCTGGCCAAGGAGCGGCCGACCTTCCGCGGCCGCTGACCCTCACCGTAGGGACGGGCGGAAGGCGCAGTCGGCGAGGTGGTCGTCGACCATGCCGGTGGCCTGCATCAACGCGTACGCCGTGGTGGGCCCGACGAAGCGGAAGCCCTCGCGCCTGAGCGCCTTTGCCATCGCGGCCGACTCGGGGGTGCTCGCAGGCACCTCCGCAAGGGTCCGCGGGGCAGGGCGGCTCCCATCGGGGCGGAACCCCCACAGGAGGTCGTCGAGCGAGCCGTCGAGCCGCAGCACCGACCTCGCGTTAGCGATCGCCGCGTCGATCTTGGCCCGGTTCCGCACGATGCCGGCGTCGGCCAGCAGCCGGCGTCGGTCCTCGTCGCCGAACTGCGCGACCCGGGCCGGCTCGAACCCCGCGAATGCGGCCCGGAAGGCCGGCCGCTTGCGCAGGATCGTCAGCCACGACAGGCCGGACTGGAAGGCCTCGAGGCAGAGACGCTCGAACAGCTCGGCCTCGCCGTGCACCGGCCGGGCCCACTCGTCGTCGTGGTAGGCGGTGTAGTCGGCCGACGTGACCGCCCACGGGCATCGCGGTAGCCCGTCAGGGCCGGCCACGACCCCGGTCAACGACCGGACCGCACGTAGCGCTCCAGGCGCCGCAGCGACAGCCTGACCGAGGCCCGGACCAGCGGCCGCAGCAGCGGCCAGCCGAGCCGGCCGAGGAGCCCGAGCGGGAGGGCGATCCACTCCGACCAGACAACCCTGGACCGGCCACCGGGGAGCTCGTGCACCACGAAGGACCCGGAGCCGCGGACCACCCGCCCGGTGTGCCGGACCACGGCGCGGTGCGGTGGCTCCCACACGACGATCGTCATCGTGTCGAGGAAGCCGATCCGCCCGATGCCCGTGAACGCCTCGATCGTCGCACCGACCCCGTGCCCGCCGGTGGCTCGGGTGCCCAGCATCCAGCGGTCGTGGACGTCCCAGTCGGTCAACGCGTTCCACACGGGCACTGCCGGCGCGTCCAGGTCGGCGCTCACCGCGAGCTCGGCCATCCCGGGCGTCAGTCCCCGCGGGGCGGCGCGCCCCGGTCGTCGCCGGCCGGCGGCCGCGCCTCGAGCTCGGCGATGCGGGCGTCGCGGCGCTCGAGCTGGTCGGTCAGCCGGTCGAGGACCTCGTCGACCTCGTCCATCCGGTAGCCGCGGAAGCCCAGCGAGAACCGCAGACCGTCGACCTCGGCCCGCGTGACGTCGCCCGGCGGCAGCTGGCCCCTGGGGGACCGGTCCGGCTCGGCGTCGGGCATCGAGCCCCACCGGCCGGCCGCCGCGACCGCGATGACCGCGATCACGGCCAGCACGACGAGGAGCAGGACGATCGACACGGGAGGATCGTGCCACGCTGGCCCGACCACCGACGACAGGAGCCACCCGTGCCGACCCGATCCGAGCCCCTCCGGCTCGGCCCTCGCGAGTTCGGCCCCGGCGAGCTGGTGGTGATGGCCGTCGTCAACCGCACGCCGGACTCCTTCTTCGACCAGGGCGCCTACCTGGAGGACGGCGCGGCGCTGGAGGCCGTGGCCCGCGCACTCTCCGAGGGCGCCGACGTCATCGACCTGGGAGGCGTCAAGGCCGGCCCCGGCGACCCCGTGGACGTCGCGGAGGAGATCCGGCGGACAGCAGGCTTCGTGGCGACGGTCCGGTCACGTCACCCCAACGCGGTCATCAGCGTCGACACCTGGCGGGCCGAGGTGGGTCGCGCCGTTTGCGAGTCGGGTGCCGACCTGCTCAACGACGCGTGGGGCGGACCCGACCCAGGGCTGGCGGAGGTCGCTGCCGCGCACGGGGTCGGCCTCGTGTGCAGCCATGCGGGCGGCCTGCCGCCCCGCACCGACCCGCACCGCACGGCGTACGACGACGTCGTGGCTGACGTCGTGGCGACAGTGACCGGCCTTGCCGAGCGCGCGGTGTCGCTCGGCGTACGCCGCGACGCGATCCTCGTCGATGCGGCGCACGACTTCGGCAAGAACACCTACCACTCCCTGGAGGTGACCCGGCGCCTCGGCGAGGTAGTCGCGACCGGCTGGCCGGTGCTGGCGGCCGTCTCGAACAAGAAGTTCCTCGGCGAGGTGCTCGACGCCGACAAGGACGGCCGCCTCGAGGCGACACTCGCCGCGACCGCGGTGTGCGCCTGGCACGGCGCCAGGGTGTTCCGCGCGCACCAGGTGGCGGCGACCCGCCGGGTGCTCGACACGGTGGGCGCGATCCGCGGCACCCAACCGCCGGCGGTGTCCCGCCGGGCCCTTGCCTGACTTCCGGCACCGCTCGCACTGACTTCCGGCACCGCTCGCACTGACTTCTGGCACCGCTCGCACCGACCTCTGGCACCAAAAGGAGGAGAACCGCTCGCTCGCTGCGCCACCCACGCCCGACCATGCCCGGGCGCGGGCCTGATCTCCTCCTTTCGGTACCGCGCTAGTGCTCGGCCTCCAGCAGGTCCTCGGCGGCGGGGACGACGGGCCCGCCCGGACGAGGGTTCGCCAGCCGGTCCTCGATCACGTCGAGGGCGTCGCCGGCCGTTGTCGACCAGTGGACCGCGTCGCGGGCGGCCGCGCGGACGAAGCCACGGTCCACCATCAGCTCGACCTGGTCGCGCAGCGGCGCATAGAGACCGTCCGGGTCCAGCACCACGACCGGCTTGGCGTGCATCGCGAGCGTGTGCGCCACCCAGATCTCGAGCAGCTCCTCCAGCGTTCCCAGCCCACCGGGAAGGGTCAGGAACGCGTCTGCCCGCCGGTCCATCTCGCCCTTGCGGGCCCGCATGTCCGCCGAGACCACGAGCTCGTCGGCGTCGTGGTCGGCAACCTCGAGGTCGACCAGCGCCTGCGGGATCACCCCGACCGTGCGCCGGCCACCGGCCCGCACGGCGCGGGCGACCGCACCCATGCAGGAGATGCTGCCGCCGCCGGTGACCAGGTCGTGACCGCGCCGGGCGAGCTCCTCACCGACCCGCGTCGCCAGCTCGACGTGGCGGCGGTCGATGCGCTCGCTCGAGGAGCAGTAGACGGCGATCGTGGCCATCAGGGCTCACGGGTTCGTCGAAGGATCACGTGGTGATGCTGCCACCTGGCCCGCCGCCAGCACGACTGCGGGCTGGCGCGACGGTCAGGGGTAGGGCCGGCGGCCGTCGGCGGCGTGGTTGCCGCCCCCACC
>JBOGDY010000046.1:0-11278 GCA_050742955.1 Actinomycetes bacterium
CGAGCATCCCGTTGAGGTCGCCGAGCATGTCCTTGATGCGTTGCAGCTGCTCGGGATCGGGGCTGTCCATCGCCTGCTTCATGCCGCGGAACTGTGCGTCCAGCACCTCACGCCGCAGGAGGTCCCGGATCTGCTCGTAGGTCCGCGCCGCATCCGGCGAACGCCAGTCGTAGTCGGCCAGCTCGCGCACCGCACGCGCCGGGTCGCTCGGCAGCGCGTCCATGGTCGCCTCGCGGAAACGCGCGTCGTCGGAGGGGTCCGGGAACAGCGCGGCCCGCTCCTGGCCGACGGCCGTGTCGAGCAGCCGGCGCACCTCGTCGAGCGTGCCGTCCAGCCGACCCCTGTCCCGCAGCTCGCGGCGCTGCTGGCGGATCCGCGCCAGCATGTCGTCGAGCCCGCGGGCCCGGTCGAGGCCGGACCGGAGCAGCCGCCGCAACGCATCGCGGGGCGTCGACCCCGCGAGCACGTCGTCGCCCATCCGGTCGAGCGCCCGGCGGACGTCATAAGGCGGCGCCAGCGGGTCGGGCCCGTCGTGCCACGCCCCATAGCGGTAGCCGCGCGCCCTGCGCGCCATCAGCCGCCGCCGTAGACGACGCTGCCGTCGACGTCGCTGCTGTCTTTGGAGATGCGACGGTTGAGGAAGAGTCCCTCTAGCGCGAACTCCAGCGCCGCCGCGGCCAGCCCGGGCGTCTCCGCCCCTTCGTCGATGCCGAGCCGCTCCATCACGTGGGCCAGGCCGGGCAGCGGCCCCACCTGCTCGAGCAGCCTCGTGCCCGGGACGAGGTCACCGCTCTCGACCACGAGTCCTTCGTCGAACCGTTCCATCAGCGGTCGCAGGTCGGAGGCGCCGAGATGATGGCGGAACGCGTCGACGGTGGCCCGTCGCAGCAGGTGCGCGAGCACCTCCTCCTCGCGCCCTTCCTCGTCCACCTCGAACTCGACCTTGCCCTGCAAGGTGCCCACGGTCGCGGGCAGGTCGCAGATGCGCGCCACCGCCGGCTCCTCGCCGGTCAGCGCGGCGCGGCGCAGTGCCGACCCGGCCGCGGTCTCGGCGGCGGCCATCCCGAACCGCGCGGAGACGCCGGAGCGTGCGTCGACCGACGTGGAGTCGCGGACGTGCCGGGCGAAGCGGGCGACCACCTCGAGCAGGAACTCGGGTACGACGACGGGCAGCCGCGCCTCCTGCCGGATCAACCGGGTCTCGTCCTCCAGCTCGATCGGGTAGTGGGTGCGGATCTCCGCGCCGAACCGGTCCTTGAGCGGGGTGATGATGCGGCCGCGGTTCGTGTAGTCCTCGGGGTTCGCGCTGGCGACGAGCAGGACGTCCAGCGGCAGCCGTAGCAGGTAGCCGCGGACCTGGATGTCGCGCTCCTCCAGCACGTTGAGCAGGGACACCTGGATGCGCTCGGCGAGGTCCGGCAGCTCGTTGATGGCGAAGATGCCGCGGTTGGTGCGTGGGACCAGGCCGTAGTGCATGGTCTCGGGGTCGCCGAGCGTGCGGCCCTCGGCGACCTTGACGGGGTCGACGTCGCCGATCAGGTCGCCGACGCTGGTGTCCGGCGTCGCGAGCTTCTCGCCGTACCGCTGGCTGCGGTGCAACCAGGAGACGGTCAGGTCGTCGCCGAGCTCCGTGGCCAGCCGGCGGCACCGGTTGCAGACCGGAGCGGCCGGGTGGTCGTTGATCTCGCAGCCGGTGACCACCGGCGTCCACTCGTCCAGCAGGTCGACCAGCGACCGGATGAGCCGGGTCTTGCCCTGCCCCCGCTCGCCGAGCAGCACCAGGTCGTGCCCGGCCAGGAGCGACCGCTCCACCGCCGGCAGCACGGTGTCGTCGAAGCCGACGATGCCCGGGAAGCGGGGCTCGCCGCTGCGCATCCGGTCCAGCAGGTTCTGGCGCAGCTCGGCCTTCACGGACCGGGGCGCGGCGAGCGGCCGGCCCGCCGCGGACAGCTCGCCGAGGGTGGTGGCTGGATGCATTCCTCGACCGTACGTCCGCGCCGGGCCGGAGCACAGGTGTTCGCGGTGCCCCGCCCCGGTACCCCGTTGACAGGGCTGCGCCAGGATGGGTCGATGGCGCGATGTGGTGATACGGCGTGGTGAGCCAGCGTCGCCGGCTGCCGGTCCTGGCCATCGACATCGGTGGCACCAAGATGGCGGCCGGGGTGGTCGACCCGGGCGGGCGGCTGAGCGGTTCGGCACGCGTCGCCACCCCGTCGGGCGCCGACGCCGAGTCGCTGTGGCGGACGCTGGTGGGACTGGTCCGCTCCGTCGTCGACGGCGATGAGCAGCTGGAGGGCGTCGGGATCGGCTGTGGGGGTCCGATGGCGTGGCCCGCCGGCGAGGTGTCGCCGCTGAACATCGCCGGGTGGCGGGGCTTCCCGTTGCGCGCGCGGCTGGCCAAGGCCTTTCCCGGCCTGCCGGTCCGGCTGCACAACGACGCGGTCTGCATGGCCGTGGGCGAGCACTGGCGGGGCGCCGGTCGCGGCGCGCGCAACGTACTCGGGATGGTGGTCTCGACCGGTGTCGGCGGCGGCCTGGTGCTCGGTGGTCGGCTGGTGGACGGCGCCACCGGCAACGCGGGCCACGTCGGTCACGTCGTGGTCGAGCCCGACGGGCCCGAGTGCGCGTGCGGCGGCCGCGGTTGCCTCGAGGCGGTCGCCAGCGGCCCCCGGCTCGCGGCGTGGGCTCGCGAGCAGGGCTGGCACTCCGCCACCGGCGACTCGGCGCGGGAGCTCACCGCCGATGCCGCCCGTGGACATCCGGTCGCCTCCCGCGCACTGACCCGGGCCGGGACAGCCCTGGGCGTGGCGATCGCCTCCGCCGCCAACCTGTGCGACCTCGAGGTCGTGGCCGTCGGCGGCGGTCTGGCGCAGGCCGGACCTCTGCTGTTCGACCCGCTGGAGGCGGCGCGGCGCCGGCACGCCGGGCTCGACTTCGCCGGCGACCTGCGGGTGGTGCCCGCCTCGCTCGGCCAGGACGCCGGCCTCGTCGGTGCGGCCGCGCTGGTGCTGTCCGGCTCGCGCTACTGGTCCGCCGACAAGGCGCCGGCTGAAGGCTAGCCCGACGGCAGCGGTGCTACGGTCAGTCGGGCAGGACAGCGGCCTCGGTGGCCTCCTGGCGAGCGTCGCTGGGCGCGGAGGGAGCGCCGGGCGCCCCGTCGCCGTGGCCGCGCAGGGGCAGCTCCCGGATCGCGAACGTGAGCAGGAACCCGATGAGGACCACCGGCACGGCCGCGAGGAAGACGGTGTCCAGCGAGCGGACGAACGCCTCCACGACGTGTCCCCGGATGGGGTCCGGGAGCGCGTTGATGCGGTCGGGGCTCGATGTCAGGTCGCGTGCGGAACCGCCTGGGGCGCCGGCGGGCACCAGCTTCTCGAGGTTGGCCGCCAGCCGGTTGTTGAGGATCGTCCCGTAGACCGCGACGCCGAGCGTGCCGCCGATCGACCGGAAGAACTGCGAGGCCGACGTGGCGACGCCCATCTCACGGAAGTCGACGGAGTTCTGCACGGCCAGCACCAGCACCTGCATCACCAGACCCAGCCCGCCGCCGACCAGCAGCATGTAGGTGCCGGACTGCCAGTTCGGGGTGTCGACCGCGAGCCGGGACATCAGCAGCAGCCCGAGGGCCATGAGCGCGGTGCCGACGATCGGGAACACCTTGTAGCGGCCCATCCGGCTGATGGCCCGGCCTGACCCGATCGAGGTGGCCAGGATGCCGGCCATCAGGGGCAGCATCAGCAGGCCCGACTCGGTCGGGGACGCGCCGCCCACCACCTGCAGATAGACCGGGATGAACACGATGGCGCCGAACATCGCGGTGCCGACGATGAACCCGACCGCGCTGGTGACGGAGAACACCGGGTTGCGGAAGAGCCGCAGCGGCAGGATCGGCTCGGTCGCCCGCGTCTCCCAGAGCAGGAAGGCCACGATCAGCGCGACCCCGGTCCCGAGCAGGCCGACGATCTGGCCGGAGGCCCACGGGTAGTCGTTGCCGCCCCAGACCAGCCCGAGCAGGACCGAGCTCACCCCGCCGATGAGAAGGGCCGCGCCGAGGTAGTCGATCGAGTGCTCCCGGCGGGTGTGCGGGATCCGCAGGACGCTGCTGGTCACCACCAGGGCGACCAGGCCGAGCGGCACGTTGATGTAGAAGATCCAGCGCCAGGTGAGGTGCTCGGTGAAGAAGCCGCCGAGCAGCGGGCCGGCCACGCTGGCCAGTCCCCAGACTCCGCCGAAGTAGCCCTGGTAGCGGCCCCGTTCCCGCGGCGGGATGATGTCACCGATGATCGCGAACACCAGGGCCATCAGGCCTCCCGCGCCGACACCCTGGATGGCACGGGTGGCGACGAGCTGCCACATCTCCTGGGAGGCGCCGGCCAGTGCCGACCCGACCAGGAAGATGGCGATGGCGAACATGAAGACCGGTCGTCGGCCGTAGAGGTCGGAGATCTTGCCGTAGAGCGGCGTCGACGCGGTCGAGGTCAACAGATAGGCCGTGACGACCCACGAGAGATGGTCGAGCCCGCCGAGCTCGCCGACGATGGTGGGCAGCGCGGTGGACACGATCGTCTGGTCGAGGGCGGCAAGCAGCATGCCGAGCATGAGGCCGCTCATGACGACCAGGATCTGGCGGTGGCTGAGGTAGGTCGGCGCCTGCGCGGCGGTCGGGGTGCTCACGAGGTCCTCTCAGGGGAGCCGGCGGCCAAGGCGTCGGCGAAGCGTTCGAGCATGTCGCTAAGCAGCCGGCGGTCCTCGACGGTCCAGTCGGCCAAGGAGCGCTCCAGCCACACGCGGCGGTTGCTCCACGCCTGCGTCAGCACCTCCCGGCCGGGGTCGGCCAGCGCGAGCCGGACCGCGCGGCCGTCGGAGGGGTCGGCGGTACGCGTCAGGAAGCCGCGGGTCTCGAGGGTGCGGACGTGGCGGCTCATCGTCGACACGTCGAGGCCGAGGTCGGCGGCAACGTCGGACAGCCGCATCGGGCCCTGCTCCTTGAGCCGGACCAGGATGAAGATCAGCGCCCGTTCGACCGGGTCGGCGTGGGCGGTCTGCTTGACCCGGTGGATGATCCTGAACAGCGCCTGCAGGACCGGGTCGACCTCCCGGTCGGTCGCGGCGCCGCCGGGCGTGGGGTCGGTCGGCTGCACCGGGCAAGCCTAGAAGAGTTGCTTGCAGCACGCAACCTTGTACGGACCGATGGCTCTTCAACACACACCCCAGCGTTCCCGCTGACTCCCACGCACGTTTGGTGCCGGTGGGGCGGGTGGGTCGTCTCCGGCGCAACAGGAGTGGCAGCAGCCGCATTGGTCGGCGCGGGTCAACGGGACCGCCGGGCCGATGACACACTGACCGCCATGTCAGCGGAGGGTGGCCCGGTCGGGTCCGTGACGCTCGACGACGTCCGGGCGGCCCGCGAGCTGCTCGCCGGGGTGATCCGGGACACCCCCGTGCAGGGGTCGCGCCCGCTGTCCGAGCGGGTCGGCGGCCCGGTCTGGCTCAAGTGCGAGAACCTTCAGCGGGCCGGCTCCTTCAAGATCCGCGGCGCCTACACCCGCATCTCGCGCCTGTCCGGCGAGGAGCGGGCGCGCGGCGTCGTCGCGGCGAGCGCCGGCAACCACGCCCAGGGTGTCGCCCTCGCCGCCAGCCTGCTCGGCATCAGCTCCACGGTCTTCATGCCCGAGGGCGCACCCATCCCGAAGGTCGAGGCCACCCGGGCCTACGGCGCCGACGTGCGCTTCCACGGGCACCAGGTCGACGAGGCGCTCGTCGCGGCCCAGGAGTTCGCCGGGCGGACCGGGGCGGTGCTCGTGCACCCCTTCGACCACGCCGACGTCGTGGCCGGGCAGGGCACCGTGGGGCTGGAGATCCTCGAGCAGGTGCCGGACGTCCGGACGGTCGTCGTGTGCGCCGGTGGCGGGGGCCTCCTCGCCGGGATCGCGGTCGCCGTCAAGACGCTGCGCCCCGACGTACGGGTGGTGGGGGTGCAGGCCGAGAGCGCCGCCGCCTATCCCGCCTCGCTCGCCGCCGGTCGTCCCGTCCCCCTCGGGGAGATGGCCACGATGGCCGACGGCATCGCCGTCGGCTGTCCCGGCCAGGTGCCGTTCGCGATGGTCCGGGACCTGGTGGACGACGTCGTGACCGTCTCGGAGGAGTCGCTCTCGCGAGCGCTGCTGCTCGCGCTCGAACGCGCGAAGCTCGTGGTCGAGCCGGCCGGCGCGGCGGGAGTGGCCGCCGTGCTCGACGAGCCCGCGGCCTTCGAGCCGCCGGTCGTCGTGGTGGTGTCCGGAGGCAACATCGACCCGCTGCTGCTGATGCGGGTGCTGCGGCACGGTCTCGCGGTGGCCGGTCGGTACCTGTCCTTCCGGGTCCGGATCAGCGACCGGCCGGGAGCGCTGGTGCGGCTGCTCGCAGAGGTGGCGGAGGCCGACGCGAGCGTGGTCGAGGTCGAGCACGTGCGCACCGACCCGCGGCTGCGGGTCGACGAGGTCGAGGTCGCGCTCCAGCTCGAGACGCGTGGCGCGGAGCACTGCGACGAGGTGATGGCGCGACTGCGCGACGCCGGCTACACGCTGGTCTTCGGCTGACCGTCCAGCCGCAGCCTGAGGCCGTCCAGCATGGCCCGCAGCCCGAGCTCGAAGAGGTCGTCGTCGTCCCAGGCGTCCAGCCCGACCTCCCTGATCAGTGCGGCCTGCGTGGGGTAGGACGCCGGGTCGAGTGCGGACAGCCGCTCGCGCGCGTCGGAGGCACCGCCCGGGCCGCGATCCCGTTCCGCGGTGCCGAGGGCGTAGCCGATGACGTACATGCCGAGGGCGCGCGTCCCGTACATGGCGTCCAGCGGGGTGAAGCCCGCGCCGCGCATGACCCGCAGCAGCCACTCGATGAGCGCCAGCCCCTCGGGGTGGCGGAAGGCGGGGCGGCTGGCGAGCAGTGACAGCGCGCCCGGGTGACGCAGGAAGGCGTCGCGCATCGCGCGAGCGGCCGCCGCGAGCGCGACGTCCCAGGGCAGGTCCCGGGCGTCGGGCAGCTCGACCTCCGCGATCACAGCGGCGGTGATGCCGTCGAGGACCGTGTCCTTGTCGGGGACGTGGTGGTAGAGGGACATCGCCTCGACCCCGCAGGCGCGCCCGAGCCGGCGCATCGACAGCGCCGCCACACCGTCCTCGTCGGCGATGCGCAGCGCCTCGGCGAGCACCCGTTCTCGGGTGACCGGGGCGCGGCGCGGCGCGCTGTCGGACCCCGCTGCCACGATGCCTCCGGAAATGATTTGACGGCGCCTTACGTCGTAAGGCATGCTCCGTCTTACATCGTAAGGGACGATCCGGGGAGACGGAATGACGAACGCGATAGTCGCCGAGGGGCTGGAGAAGCGGTACGGCGACGTCCAGGCCCTGGCAGGCGTCGACCTGACCGTGCCCGAGGGCACCGTGCTGGCCCTTCTCGGCCCCAACGGGGCCGGCAAGACCACCGCGGTGCGGATCCTGACGACGCTGCTCGAGCCCGACGACGGCCGCGCGACGGTGGCCGGCCTCGACGTGGTGCGCGAGTCCAAGGCGCTGCGGCGGGTGATCGGCCTGTCCGGCCAGTACGCCGCGGTCGACGAGTACCTCACCGGCTTCGAGAACCTCGACATGGTGGGCCGGCTCTACCACCTCGGCCGGGCGACCAGCCGGGCCCGGGCCCGCGAGCTTCTCGAGCGCTTCGACCTGACCGACGCGGCGGACCGGCCGGTCAAGACCTACTCCGGGGGCATGCGACGTCGGCTCGACCTGGCCGGGTCGCTGGTCGCCAGCCCGCCGGTGCTCTTCCTGGACGAGCCCACGACCGGGCTCGACCCGCGCAGCCGCCTGGGCATGTGGGAGGTCATCGCCGAGCTGGTGCGCGGCGGCACCACCCTGCTCCTCACCACCCAGTACCTCGAGGAGGCCGACCGGCTGGCCGACACGATCGCCGTCATCGACCACGGGAAGGTCATCGCCCGTGGCACGGCCGACCAGCTGAAGAAGCAGGTCGGTGGGGAACGTCTCGAGCTGGTGGTGGGCGAGCGGTCCGAGCTCGACATCGCCCGGGCGCTGCTCAGCCCGCTCGGCGTGGGCGACGTCCAGGTCCAGGATCACTCCCGCAAGCTGGTGCTTCCCGTCAGCGGCGGCGCCGGGGTCCTGACCGACGCGTTGCGCCGGCTCGATGCCGGGGGCGTCACCGTCCTCGACGTCGCCCTGCGGCGCCCCACCCTCGACGACGTGTTCCTGACCCTGACCGGGCATGTCGCCGACGAGGCTGCCACCGAGGGCTCCGACGTCGCGCCTGCCGACGACGCCGACGCCCCGCAACTCGAGAAGGAGCGCACCCGATGAGTGCCCTTGCACAGTCCCTGGGCGACGGCGCCGTCGTCGCCAAGCGAAACCTCATCAAGATCAAGCGGGTCCCCGACCTGCTGGTGTTCACGACCCTGTCGCCGATCATGTTCGTGCTGCTGTTCGCCTACGTATTCGGCAGCGCGATCGAGGTCCCCGGTGTGTCATACCGCGAGTTCCTGATGGCCGGCATCTTCGTGCAGACGGTGGTGTTCGGGTCGACCATCACCGGCGCCGGGCTGGCCGACGACATGCAGAAGGGCATCATCGACCGGTTCCGGTCGCTGCCGATCTCGCGCTCGGCCGTGCTCGTCGGACGCACGAGCAGCGACCTGGCCAACAACGTGATCGTCATCCTGGTGATGTCGGTCACCGGCCTCATCGTCGGCTGGCGCATCCGGTCGTCGGTGCTAGAGGCGGTGGCGGCGTTCGGGCTGCTGCTGCTCTTCGCCTACGCGATCTCGTGGATGATGGCGCTGGTCGGGCTCTCGGTGGCAAGCCCCGAGATCGTCAACAACGCCAGCTTCATGCTGATCTTCCCGCTGACCTTCATCGCCAACACCTTCGTGCCCACCGACAACCTGCCGGGGCCGCTGAAGTTCTTCGCCGAGTGGAACCCCGTCTCGTCGGTCACCCTCGCCACCCGCGAGCTGTGGGGAAACACCGCACCCCAGCTGGTCACACCGGACGTGTGGTCGCTGCAGCACCCGGTCGCCTACTCGTTCCTGTGGATCGCCCTGATCCTGGCGGTCTTCGTGCCGCTCTCGGTGCGCAAGTACCGCAGCGCCACCAGCCGCTGACCGCAGCGGCCGAGCTGCGTCAGTCGGTGAAGGGCTCCGCGTCGACGATCTCGACGGGGATCTCGGTGCCGTTGGGCGCGACGTAGGACGCGGTGTCACCCTTCGACTTGCCGAGGATCGCCTCGCCCAGCGGGGACTTCTCCGAGTAGACCTCGACGCCGTCGCCGGCCACCTCGCGGGAGCCGAGCAGGAAACGCATCTGCTCCCCGGCCACCCTCGCGGTCACGATCGTGCCTGGGGCGACGACGCCCGCGGCCGCCGCGGGCGGCTCGCCGACCCGGGCCGACTCGAGCAGCTGCTGCAGCTGGCGGATGCGCGCCTCGCGCTTGCCCTGCTCCTCCTTGGCGGCGTGGTAGCCGCCGTTCTCCCTGAGGTCGCCCTCCTCGCGGGCCTGCTCGATGCGGCGGGCCATCTCGGTGCGTCCGTCGCCGGAGAGGAAGTCCAGCTCCTCACTGAGCCGGTCGTGCGCCTCCTGGGTCAGCCAGGTGACGTTCGCACTGGTCTCGGTCACGGCATGCTCCTGGAGATAGATCGACAGACCGCGCGATGTCTGTCGTGCGGTGGTAGGGGCGGGTGAAGGTATCGAGGCTAACAAGCCGGGGAGGGGTCGCGTCTAGTCTGCTCCCTCGCGGCGGCAGTCGGCGATGGTGGCGCTGGCCGCCCGGTCGCGGGTCCGGATGTCGGCCGTGGCCTCCCGCCGGTCGCCGCGCCCGGCCGGGAGCACGACCCGACCGAGCCCTACGGTCTCCCCGGCCCGGTCCCGGGCGCGCAGGTTGCAGACGACCGGGCGGCCGTCGTCGGCAACCACCGCGACGCGGACCCGAACGGTGTCGCCGTCGAGCACCCGGAAGCCGATCAACGTGGCCCGCACGTCCGGGGTGGAGGCGCCCAGGGCGGCCCAGACCACCCAGGCGCCGAAGGCGGCCGCGAGGACGACGACGACCAGGGTGAGGCGGGCACGGCTGCCGCGGGAGGGCTCGACGTAGCGACCCGGCGGCGGCTCCTTGCGGTCGTTCACGTCACCTCGCGCGTCGGTGGGTGGGCGGGTCGAGGATGATTGTCCCGTGAGCGAGCAGCTGCGGTTGATGGCCGTCCATGCCCACCCCGACGACGAGTCCAGCAAGGGCGCGGCGACGATGGCCCTCTACGTGTCCGAGGGGGTCGACGTCCACGTCGTCACCTGCACGGGTGGCGAGCGTGGCTCGGTGCTCAACCCGAAGCTCGCTCACGACGAGAACGTGCTGGCCAACCTCACCGACGTACGCCGCCGCGAGATGGACGCCGCCCGCGAGATTCTCGGGGTCCGCCAGGACTGGCTCGGCTGGGTCGACTCGGGGCTGCCCGAGGGTGACCCGCTGCCCCCGCTTCCGGACGGCTGTTTCGGACTGATGGACGTCGGCGTCGCCGCGGCCCCCCTCGTGCGCCTGGTCCGGTCCTTCCGGCCGCACGTCATGACGACGTACGACGAGAACGGCGGCTACCCCCACCCCGACCACATCATGTGCCACAAGGTCGCGGTCCACGCCTTCGAGGCCGCGGGAGACCCTGACCGCTACCCGGACACCGGGGAGCCGTGGCAGCCGCTCAAGCTCTACTACAACCAGACGTTCTCCAAGCCGCGCACCATCGCGTTGCACGAGGCGATGCTGGCCGAGGGGCTGGAGTCGCCGTACGGCGAGTGGCTCGAGCGATGGGACGACCGCGAGGAGCGCACCATCAACACCCATGTGCGCTGCGCCGACTACTTCTCGGTCCGCGACCGGGCCCTGCTCGCGCACGCCACCCAGGTGGACCCGGACGGGCCCTGGTTCGCCTGCCCGCAGGAGCTGCAGCAGAAGGCCTGGCCGACCGAGGACTTCGAGCTGGCCCGGTCGGTCCTGCCGGGCATGGACGCGCACACTGTCGAGGACGACCTGTTCGCGGGGATCCGCGAGGCGGTCGGGCACGCCCGGGAGACCTGGTGAGCGGGCTGCCGGCGATGGCGCAGGCGGTGGCCGAGAGCAAGGTCACGCCAGGGGTCCTCGGCTTCGTCGTGATCGCCCTCCTGGGCCTCGCGACCTGGCTGCTGCTGCGCTCGATGCGCCGCCAGCTGGGCAAGATCGACTTCCCGGAGCCGGCCGAGAGGGCCGAGCC
>JBOGDY010000047.1:0-11154 GCA_050742955.1 Actinomycetes bacterium
CATCCGAGTCGGCGGAGAACGCGTTCGAGGGTCGTGATCGCGCCACGGGCGGGGCCAAGTGGACCGCTACTGCCGTCGACCTCGTCTTCGGTTCGAACTCACAGCTCCGAGCCATCTCGGAGGTCTACGCGACCGACGACGCGAAGGAGAAGTTCGTGCATGACTTCGTGGCCGCCTGGGACAAGGTGATGAACCTCGATCGGTTCGATCTCGCCTGATTCCGATGTCTAGGTCGGCCGCTCGTCGGCCCCCCCGGGCGACGGCTTGCTCACCTCAGGCGGCTCGATGGCGAACATGACCGCCGTCCCCGTCGCGGCTCGCCGAGCGCTCGGCCCGAACGTCGGACGCGGAGGCCTGTGGGGCGGAGTCCCCCTGACCATGTACGTCAGCACCGAGGCACACCACTCGCTGGTCAAGGCCGCCGACGTTCTTGGAATCGGCACCGACCACGTACGCCACATGCCGGTGGACGACGTGTGCCGCATGGACGTCGCCGCGCTACGACAGGCCCTAGCCGCAGATGCCGCGTCGGGGCAGCGACCGTTTCTCGTCGCGGCGACCGCCGGCACCACGAGGGACCGCGTACATATCCGGGGCGTCCGTCCGTGGCCGAAGCGCCCTGCGCGCCTGCATCACCAACTTCCGCACGACCGACCGAGACATCCAGATCACACTGGAAACGGTCCGGCGCGCGACACACGACATTGCCGAACGATGAGGGGCGCGAGCTGACGCTGGGCCACCGAGGCCGCTGCTCGTCCGCCGCAGACCATGACGGACCCGCCCGGGTCGGCGTACGGTCCCGGCATGGGCATCGTCTCGCCGGGCTTCTCCGGGCGCCGACGGTCGGCTCCCGACCTGCCTCCCGGTCAGTACCTCGTCGAGGACTTCCCGGTCCTCTCCGCCGGCCCGACGCCCCGCGTCGAGGTCGGCGACTGGCAGTTCACCATCGCCACCGAGACCGGCGCCCTCCACGAGTGGGACTGGCATGCGTTCCGCGCCCTCGCCACGGAGTCACCGACCGTCGACCTGCACTGCGTGACAAGGTGGTCGAAGCTCGCCACGACGTGGGAGGGCGTCTCGCTGGACACCCTCCTGGCCGAGGTCGAGACCGGCGCCGACTACGCGTCGGTGGACTCCTACGGTGGCTACACGACGAACCTTCCGCTGGAGGACCTGCTCGGCGGCAAGGCGTGGGTCGCGTTCCGGTACGACGGTGAGGAGCTGTCCCCGGAGCACGGCGGCCCGGCCCGGCTGCTGGTGCCGCACCTCTACTTGTGGAAGAGCGCCAAGTGGGTGCGTGGCATCACGCTGACGGCACTGGACGAGCCCGGCTTCTGGGAGACCGCGGGCTACCACAACTACGGCGACCCGTGGCGTGAGCAGCGGTACTGGGACGAGTGAGCCGGTGACGCGGGCACCGGGACGGGTGACCTGGCGGGTCGGCACCGTCACGGCGTTGCGCGACGAGTCTCCGAGCGCCCGCTCGTTGGTCCTCGACGTTCCCGACTGGCCGGGTCACGATGCAGCGCAGCACGTCGACGTACGGCTGACCGCGCCCGACGGCTACACCGCCACCCGCAGCTACTCGATCGCGTCGGCACCCGACGGGGAGCGGGTGGAGCTGACGGTCGAGCGCCTCGACGACGGGGAAGTATCGCCCTACCTGGCGGGAGTCCTCGCCGTCGGTGACCGGCTGGAGCTACGCGGACCGCTGGGCGGTTGGTTCCTGTGGCGGGCGGCGCAGACCGAACACGTGCAGCTCGTGGCCGGCGGGTCGGGCCTCGTCCCGCTGATGGCGGTCGTACGGACGCACGCGCAGTCGGCCAGCCAGGCACCGCTGCGGCTGCTGTACTCCGTGCGCGCACCGGACGCCGTGCTCTACCGGGACGAGCTGCGGCACCGGCAGCGCGGCGGGCTCGATGTCACGCTCGCCTTCAGCCGCAAGGTCCCAGAGGGGTGGCCTCGGCGACCCGCCCGCGTCGACGCGGCGCTGCTCGCCGAGGTGACCTGGCCACCGGAGGCCGGCGCCACGACGTACGTGTGTGGACCCACCGGTTTCGTGGAGACAGTGGCGGACCGCCTGGTCCAGGGCGGTCACGACGCGAGCCGCATACGCACGGAACGTTTCGGACCCAGCGGAGGCAAGCCATGAGCGCCAACACCCACCTGGACGGGAACGCAGCGGCCGGCCCGCTGCACACGTTCTTCGCCGTCGATCTCATGGCGGCCGTGGGGCAGTGCGACGGCTGCGGTCAGAGCGGCCGGCTCGCCGAGGCCACGGCGTACGTCCAGGCGCCCGGTGTCGTCGTTCGCTGCCGGAGCTGCGAGGGCGTCCTGCTGCGAGTGGTCGAGGCCCCGGGCCGCGCCTGGCTGGACATGCGCGGGCTGCGCAACCTGCAGCTCACTATCAACTAGGGCTGCAGCACGAGCGTCGCCTCGCCGTACCAGGATGGAGGCCCGCCGCCCGCTTCACGGAGCGCAACGGGCACGGTGCCGGTTCGCGCCGTAGCGGGGACGCCGGGATCCCCGGCGAAGACGATCTCGGTCATCAGCGCCGCGGATCGGTGCCGGACCTCGAGGTGGATGTGGGCCGGCGGCGCATTGGTCCCGGGGTAGCGTCCCGGCTTGGTGGTGTCCAGCCGGAAGCGCCCGTTCTGGTCGGTCCGGACCGTTCCCTGGAAGTAGCAACACTCATCGTCGGCGGGTCCGTACGCGCCTCGCGCGTCCGTGTGCCAGACGTCGACGGTCGCGTCCGCGGCAGGCCGGCAGGACGGGTCGAGCACGACACCGACGATCGTCAGCCCGTCGCCGGTCGCGGTCGACCGGGATAGGCCGTTGCCGGGTCCCGGAACGAGAACGGACCCGGCGTCAACCCTGCCGATGTCACCAGCCGAGCACTGGCCCGCGGCAGCGGTCGTGACCGGGCGTGTGCCGGTAGCCGGCGATGAAGCCGGACGTCCATCCGTGCCCTGACACGCCGCGAGAAGGGCGCCCGCCATGGCCAACGCGAGGGTGCCACCGTGGGTGGCCATGCGAGCAGTCTTGGCCGCCCAGAGCTCGAGATCAACAACAGCCGTCGATCAAGCGGATCACGTTTCGGTCACTTGAAATCTATTGACAGGGCCCTGTCAATAAGTCAGGATCCTAACGTGACGAGGAGGGCGGCGCGCGCCGAGGCCGGCGACACCCTGACCAGCATCATCCTGGCGACGTTCCGGGCGAACGGGCTGCTACTGTCCGCCGGCGACGATCTCGCCGGCAACGAAGGGCTCACCGCCGCCCGGTGGCAGGTCCTCGGTGCCGTCGCGCTGGCTGACCGGCCGCTGACCGTTCCGCAGATCGCGCGTCGCATGGGCCTGACCAGGCAGAGTGTCCACGCCACCGTCAGCACCCTCGTCGATGACGGGCTCCTCGAGCTGACAACCAACGCCGATCACGCGCGCTCCCGCCTGGTCAGTCGCACCGACCACGGCACTGCGGCGTTTGAGGCGCTGGCAAAGCGCCAGACCGTCTGGGTCAACGTCCTCGCCAACGGCCTGGACCAGGCCGACCTCGACGCCACGGCGCGCGTCATGGATGAGCTCTGCCGGCGTCTCGAGTCCAACCCCACCTAGACACCCCCGATGGAGAGGCGTCATGGCACTGAGCGCAGGTCAGCAACGGAAGGCACAGCGTGCGGTCCACCTCGTCGCGGGCATGCTGGTCCTCGGCTACGTGTACGTGCCGCTCCCGGACGGGGCGCAGGACGTGGTCCGGTACGTGGGTTTTCCGCTGCTCGTCGCGACGGGTGTGGCCATGTGGCAAGCCGCCCGCGTACGCCGTTACCGCAAGGTGTTCGTACGGCACCTCCCACCACACCCGAGAGGCAGGTCTAGCCATGGCTCCGCGACTGACCCAGATGGACCCCCGCGTTCCCTTCGCCGCGCAGCTCGACGCCGACGACGGCCCCATCGTGCTTGTCAACGAGTTCACCGTCGACGCGGCCGAGGCAACCGCCCTGCTCGCGGCATGGGCGGACGACGCTGCGTGGATGAAGACCCGGCCCGGGTATGTCTCGACGCAGCTCCACCGCGGCATCGCCGGCTCCACCACGTTCGTCAACGTCGCGGTATGGGAGTCCGCCCGCGCCCTCGGCCGGGCGTTCCGCTCGCCCGAGTTCCAAGCCCGTATCGCGCGCTACCCGGACTCGACGACGACATCCCCGCACGTGTTCACCAAGGTCGCTGTACCTGGCATCTGCACCGGCTGATCAGGGCTCACGGGTCAGGCGGGGCACCGGCATACGCGGCGATACCCTCGAACCCGGAGGCGCGCGGCCGGCATGAGGGGGTCACCATGGACGGGTTGCGAGCCCTGTCACTGATCGCGGCGACGATGTCGATGGGTCTCGTCGCAGGCGTGTTCGCCCTCTACGCGCACACTCTCATGCCCGGTTTGGAAAAGACCGACGACCGGACCTTCGTCGGCGCCTTCCAGTCCATAGACCGGGCGATCATCAACCCGTGGTTCTTGGGAGGCGGCTTCTTCGGCGCTGTCGTCTTCACGGTCGTCGCGGGCATCGCCCACATCGGTGAGGACCCGCTGCCCTGGATCGCTGCGGCCCTGGTCCTGTACCTCATCACGGTCGTCATCACCGTCGCGATCAACGTGCCCCTCAACGACAGGATCAAGGCTGCCGGGGACCCTGACCGCATTGCCGACCTCGCGGCGGTCCGTGAGAGGTTCAACGAGGCACGATGGTCCAACTGGAACCTCGTCCGCGTTGCCACCTCCACGATCGCCTTCGGCTTCCTCGCCTGGGCGCTCGTAGTGCATGGCCGGTCAACCTGAGTGACCCACCCGCCCGGGGAGCGACGCCGGTGGCGGGGCGCCGTTCCCGCGATCGGCGGGGCGGTTGCGAGATGGAATACGCTCGGCCGACTCGAGGTGGTGCATATGGACGATGGCGAGAAGCGAATCGCCCTGCTGATCGATGCCGACAACGCCCCGGCGTCGAAGATCGACGTGATCCTGGCGGAAGTGGCCCGGCATGGCGCCGCCAACGTTCGGCGAGCGTACGGCAACTGGAAGAGTCCCGGACTCCAACAGTGGGAGGCGGCCCTGCATGCTTACGCGATCCGCCCGATTCAGCAGTTCGCGTACAGCCGGGGCAAGAACGCCTCCGACATGGCGATGGTGATCGATGCGATGGATCTGCTGTACGCACGTTCTCTGGACGCGTTCGCCATCGTCTCGAGTGACGCTGATTTCACCCCACTGGTCATGCGCATCCTGACCGACGGTGTGAAGGTGTACGGCTTCGGGGCGCAGAAGACGCCGGAGCCGTTCGTCAACGCCTGCTCGCAGTTCACCTACGTCGAAGGGCTGGGGCAGCCTTCGGCCAAACCCGACGAAGCAGTGCTGAAGCCAACTGACCCGAAGAAGCTGCGCGGCGATACCCGGCTCGTGCAGATGCTGCGTAGTGCCGTGGATGCCGCCAACTCCGACGACGGCTGGGCGCACCTGGGGGAAGTCGGCAACCAGATCGGCAACCAGGCGTCGCTCGATCCGCGCAACTACGGCTACCGGAAACTGAGCGATCTGGTCGAGGCAACGGAGCTGTTCGATATCAAGCGGCAGAACCAGATCGTGCTGATCCGCGACAAGCGCAAGACCTGATCGCCCCGGACCCTGCGTCAGCCTGGAATCTCCGGTGGCGCCGCTCCTCGCTGAAGCCGGCGAACTGCCGGTCGACCTCCGCAGTTCGGAGCGGAGCGCCCTTACCTCGACGAGGAGGTGCTCCAAGGTGACCTCCGACTGGCGCTCTCCGGCGGTCAGCTGCTCGATCTTCTCGAGGAACCAAGAGGCAAGCGACGACGTCGTGGCGCCGAGCAGGGCAATGCCGGCCAGCATCAGGCCGAACCCGACCAGCCGCCCCGCATGTGTCGTCGGGTAATGGTCCCCGTAGCCCACCGTGCTGATCGTGGTGACCGCCCACCACAGAGCGTCGGGGTAGGTCTCGATGTTGGCTTCGTCGCCACCTCGTTCGGCGTCCAGTTCTGCCAGGGCTGCGATGAGGACCACCAGCGACGTGGCCGCCAGAACGTACCCGATCACCCGACCACGGAAGGTGAGCACGCGGAGCGCTCGAAGGGGTCTGAGCATCGGCAGCAGGATGAGTCCTCACCCGACTGAGGCATCTCTGGCTGCAGGATCGGCAAGGCGTACACGACGAGGAAGGCCATGGCCGCGATCGATAGAGGCCGGCCGGTACGTTGCTCCCAGACATCCAGGTTGTGTTCACGGCTCACAAGTGCCATCGCTACTCGCAGGCCACGCCGTCGCCGTCGCGGTCCAGGTGCGTGCCATAGCCGGGGTCACCTCGGCGTACGGGGGCCGCACCCGCCGCGCGTGCCGCATCGCAGTTCGCGTAGTAGGCCGAGCCACCGGAGCTGGATCCGCCACCCGACGTGCCGGATCCGGACGTGGAACCGCCGGATGACGTCTCGCAGGCGACACCGTCTCCGTCCCGGTCCAGGTTTCGGGAGTAGCCGGGATCGCCTCGATGCAGCGGCGCCTTGCCGGCGGCCCTGACCGCGGAGCAGTTGGCGTAGATCGCAGAGCCAGACCCGCCTCCGTTGCCGCCGGAGGACCCGGTGTCCCCCATGGACGGCTTGATCGGTGCGATGGTCGGCGCGCTGGACGAGGGCAGCCGCTGAGCGGGACAGGCGGACAGGATCCGCGCCATCGCGGTGCGCTCGGCGCTGGTGACCGATAGCTGGTACTTGCCCTTGACGGCGATCTGTCGAGCAACGTACGCGCAGCGGAACCGCTTGTTCGGCGGCAGCCAGGTTGCGGCGTCGCCGTCACTCTTCTGGGCATTGGCCGGGCCGTCGACCGCCAACAGGTTCAGCGGGTCGTTGGCGAAGGCGAGGCGCTTGCGCGCGACCCACTTCTGGGCGCCCTTCTGCCAGGCGTCCGACAGCGCCACCACATGGTCGATCTGCACCGCCAGGGACGTGGACTGACCCCTGGTGAAGGAGATGGTGGCTCCGGTAAAGGGGTCCTGCAGCATGCCGGCGAGCACCACACACTCGCCGGTGCCGGCCTTGAACGTCTCGCTGGTCAGGTCACGGGCCAGCATGTCGTTGCGGGTGTCGCAGCCGTTGCGGTCGGCGTCGGCCCACGCCTGGCCGAACAGGCCACGGTCGTACCCGCTTTTGGGCGCCCGCCCCTTTACGGCAAGGTCGCCGAGGGCGGCCAACGCGCTGCGCTGTCCGGCCTGCGCGATGGCCTGGTCGGCGGATTGAGCAGCGCTCTGCGTGGGTGACGGTGATGACGGGATGGTCGTTGAGGTGGCCGAGGGTCGCGCACTGACGGACGCCTCCGCGCCTGCTGCTGTCGGCCTAACCGTCTCGGGGCCGTCGTCGCCGAAGGCAGCGACGGCGACGAACAGAGCGACCAGGACACCGATGACAGTGAGTACCGGGTGCCGGGCCGTCCAGGATCTCGACACCGACGCAGCCGTGGTCGGCGGCCCGACAGTTGGTGGTGTTGTCACGGATGGTCCCCCTCCATCGACGGTGGCTTAGGCCTGGCCCGTCTCCCGCCGTCTGGCAGCGCTTGTAGCCCGGGCCGTCGCCCTAGGCGCAACTGTCGGTCAGGAACCCGTCCTTGCGGCGGAGCTTGGCCGTGTCACCGGTGTTGTTCCACGCGTACCCGTAGCGGCCCCAGTACCGGTGGTGGTGGGTGTTGGACCCGTTGCCGGAGTGGACCCACACGCGCTCACCCGGTGCCATCCGCACGCCGCCTACCGCATCCGCGGCACCAGCCCATCCCGGTCACCGTCAACATGGCGAGTGTGATGGCACCAACCACAGTCGTCACGCGCACGCTGCATCCCCGTTTTCGACCCTCAGTGATCACTCGATTGCGATCCGCTACAGAGGTCTACAGGCGCCTCGCATGATCATGTGGCGGAATGCCGGAAATGGTCTGCGGTTGATCCGGATTCGCGGCGATCGCCACAGCTACATCCGGGTGAGGTCGACGGTCACCGTCCGATCCTCGTCGCCGTCGCCCATCACCTCCTCGGACAGTGAAACGGCGCGCGCGGTGAGCGGCAGCGTCAAGCACCAGGCACCGCGATCTGGTGCGACGAGTCACCGAGACATACGAGCGCTCTACGCGCCCAGCGTGGGCCTGGCCCACATGCGCGTGACTCCCTTGCCGAGGGCAAGCAGCTGACAGGCAAATCACCCTCAGGGGATCCGGGGGTACTGCGGCCCTATCCAGTCTTGACGCCCACATGACACGGGTGTTGACTCTTGTCACAGAAGTGCTCTTCGTGAAAGCGTTCAGAGCACGGCCCCGGGCGCGATCCTCGAGGAGGATTAGGGGGCGCCCCGGGGCCGCACTTCGATGCGACGCTGCCGTGCGGGCTCCAGGGGCCCATAGATCAGCTTCGTCCAGTTCCGCGGCCTGTGGTGGGCGCTGGTGCTCACCCCGCTCGGGCGGGTCCGCTGGGGTGGGGGCCCGCCCTCGGCTGTAACGGTCAGCAGCAGCGGGTGGGGATAAGCGCGTTGGTTGCGACGCTTCCTCCACCGACAAAGTCGACGATCGCAGCAGCGCCAAGCGCCAGCGCGAGCACCGCAACGGTCGTGATGACAGCCCTTCTCACCATCGTGACTCCTTCTGTCGTGAGTCTTGACAGATGTAGTCAAGGCCGCTCAATCGGTAGAGTCAATGTCGGAGTCACATGTGAGGCACGAGCCCACGACGACGGGAGCCGCGCAACGGTGGGAACACGGAGATGACCCCGCCTGCCGTGCCGGGGGCGGCGACGTCATTCAGCGAGCGCCTGCGCGAGAGGCGGCGCGCCAGCGGCAAGTCGCAGGCCGACCTGGCCGGTGCCGACCTGTCCCCCAGCTACGTGTCGCTGCTGGAGGCGGGTAAGCGAACCCCCACCCTCGACGTGGTCGGGGCGCTCGCTGGGCGCCTCGATTGCACCGTGGAGTACCTGTTGCGCGGCGAGGACCCGGCGGCCGCCGAACGACTGGCCTTGACACTGCGGTACAGCGAGCTCGCCCTACAGAACGGTGAGGCCCAGGACGCGCTGACCCAGATCGACGAGCTGCTGCGGGACGTGTCCGCTGCGCCGGCGGACATGGTCCTTCGGGCGCGTCATCTCAAGGCCAAGGCGCGCGAGGCTCTAGGCGACCTGGAGGCGGCCATCGCCGATCTGGAGATCCTTGCCCGAGACGCCAACGATGGAGGCCGGGTGGAGGAGCACCTCCGTCTGACCATCGACCTGGTCCGCTGTTACCAGGAGGCTGGCGACGTCGCCTACGCACTCGACATAGGCAGGACCGCCCTGGATCAAGTCGAGCGGCTGGGCATGACCGGCAGCGACGTCCACGCCGAGCTCGTCTCGACCGTCGTCGGCGCTTACTACGTGCGCGGCGACCTCGTGAAGGCCGGGATGCTTGCCGAAAGGGCCGTGCATGACGTGGAGCATCGCGGCTCCGCCCGAGCCCGGGCCGCGGTGTACTGGAACGCCAGCCTCGTCGCCGAATCGGCAGACCGGATTTCCGACGCCCTTATCCTCGCCGAACGCGCCGTCGCCCTCTACGCCGAAGGCGACGACGCCCGCGCAATTGCACGGCTACGCATCGCCTACGGCTGGCTCCTGCTCCGAAGTACCCCGCCTCAGGGACGGCGCGCGCGTGACGTGCTGCAACAGGCCCATGCCTCCCTCGTCGACGTCGGCAGCGAGATCGACCTCGCGTACTGCGAAACCGAGCTTGGGCGCGCCGCCCTCGTCATCGGCCGCCCCGAGGAGGCGCTGACATTCGCTGGAGAGGCCGCCCAGCGGCTCGCGGGCGCCGTCCGACTCGAGTCGGCCTACACCGAACTCGTGCGCGCCCGCGCCCTCCTATTGCTAGACAGGCAGGACGAAGCAGTCGCCGGCTACCGGGCCGCGGCGCAAATGCTCGGCTCCCTGGACGTATCCCGGCTGGCCGCCGCCGCCTGGCGCGAACTGGCCGACGCGTTCGCTCAACTGGACCTCCTTAACGATGCGGCAATGGCCTATCAACAGGCGCTCACAGAGGCTGGAGTGCGTGCCGCACCGGACGTCACGTACCAACGAGCTGCAGCGTCGGACCAGGCGGGCGGGGCAGCTCATGATGTGCCGGCTTCAGCGAGGGACGAACCCGGGGTCGGCCGGCGGCGTGGTGGGCGTGGCTAGTTGCACAACGGTCACCAAGAAGGGGACATCGGCCGAGCCTCCACCGGACTGCCCTCCCGGTGCAGCTGCCGCCACACCTTCCGGGCCCCGTAGACCCCGAAGTTGTCCCGGTGCACCGTGGTGATCCTCGGTCAGCGCCGCGTCGTGCACCGCCCGGGCTGAGGGCGGACGGGATCGGGCCGCGTAGTAGGTGCTCGGGGCGATCGGCACGCCGGCTGCGGACAGCGTGCGGCAGATCGGCTCGACCCCGAAACGCTCCTGGTGGGCGTCGATGTAGGCGGTCACCGTGGCTGTGAGCGGTCGAGCTCCGCCGCGAAGAAAGCCGACGCCGTCTTCAAGATCGCGTTCGCCCTGCGCAGCTCACGGTTCTCTTGCTCCAGCGCCACGATCTTGGACCGGTCACCGTGCTCAGCCCGGGCTGTTCGCCGCCATCGACCTGCGCCTGCTTCACCCGGTTGCGCAACGTGTCGGTGTTGATGCTCTGTTGCTCACCAACCCGCCGGCAGGCGCCAGTGATCGACACCCCGTCCGGATCGTCCTCGACAAGGTCGCGCACAAGCCGGACCGCCCGGTCGCGCACCTCCTCCGGATACGTCCTCGGTGCTCCCATGACTCCCACCCTCCCGCGGGTTGAGAGCCTCCATCAATGTCGGGGCGGTTCACCCACCAACGCCACCGGGCGACGCAGCCGCCGTGCTCTGCAAGATCCTCGCAACTGACGGAGCCGAACGCTCCGCGATCGAGACGATCCGACGAACCCTGGCCGAAGCGGAGTCCTCGACCAGTCGCCGGGCCCGCGATCGATACGCCCGCCAACTGCTCAGCCACGACTCACGCGGCAGGACCGCACGTACTGACGAGTACCAGCGCCAACCGATGCCCGCGGCGGCCTTCGACTGAGAGGAGCCATCGGCCAGTGCCAG
>JBOGDY010000048.1:0-10998 GCA_050742955.1 Actinomycetes bacterium
TGCGGGCGCGGGCGTCGACGACCCGGTCTCGGTCGCCGACGGCGGCGCGGACGTGGGAGGCGACTCGCTCGGCGCGTCCGACTCGGACGGCTCCGGGCTGGTCGGCGTGGCGGGCAGGGTGCCGTCATCGTCGCCGCCGGTCAGCGCGAGCCCCGCCCCTCCGGCGGCCAGCCCGACCGCGGCCGCGGCCACGAGGGCGACCGCCGGGTTGCGCCACCACGCACGGCCCCGGCGCGCGTCGATGCCTTCGCGGATGCGGGCCAGCCCGTCGCCGGCCGGGTGCACGGTGGCCGCCTCGGCGGTCAGGGCGGTCCGCAGCCGGCCCTCGAACGGATCGTCCGTCCGGCCGTCGCGCGGGTCGTCGCTGGTGCTCATGCCGTCTGCTCCAGACTCGTGCGGAGGGCAGCCATGCCCCGTGACGCGTGGCTCTTCACCGCTCCGCGGCTGATGCCGATCGCCTCGGCGATCTCCGCCTCGGACAGGTCGACGTAGTAGCGCAGCACCAGGACCTCTCGCTGACGTTCCGGCAGCCGGCGCAGTGCGGTGACGACCTCCTGGTGCTCGAGGGCCCCGAGGGCGCCGTACTCGGCGCTGGCCGCGTCCGGCATCGGCGCCGGCGCGTACTTCAGCTCGACCTTGTGGTGCCGCAGCGCCGACCGGGCCCGGTTGACCACCGACTGCCGCAGGTAGGCCAGCGCCCGGTCGGGGTCGCGCAGCCGTCTCCAGGCGCCGTGCATCGCGATGAACGAGTCCTGGACGACCTCTTCGGCGACGGCCACGTCCCGCAGCAGCAGCGCCGCCAGGCGCACCAGGGACCGGTAGTGGGCGGTGTAGATCTGGGTGATCGCCTCGTCGGCGTCCCACGCCACGGTGGGCTCCGCCGTACCGACCATGCCCGTTCCACCCCTTCCGCGCGCTCTGGGTGCCAGGACCTGTGCCACATGCGTACGACGTGTGGCCGGGCACTCCGGTTTACCTCTTCCGGCAACCCGTTGCGGCCGGACCTGCGGTCGATCCTGCTCGCTAGGGTCGGCCCATGACCAGTAGCGACGCGCCCGGCGACTGCCTGTTCTGCAGGATCGTGGCCGGTGAGGTCCCGGCCGACGTCGTGGCCGAGGGCGAGCGGGTGCTGGCATTTCGCGACATCGGGCCGCAGGCGCCGACCCACCTGCTCGTGGTGACCCGCGCCCACCACCCCGACGTGGCCTCGCTCGCCGCTGCCGACCCGGCCGCCCTGGCCGCGCTGGTCGGCCTGGGCCGCTCGCTGGCAGCCGCGGAGGGTCACGAGGACTTCCGGCTGGTCTTCAACACCGGTCCCCAGGCCGGCCAGAGCGTCTTCCACGTGCACGGGCACGTGCTCGCCGGCCGGGCCATGACCTGGCCCCCCGGCTGACCCGCGGCCGGGCACCGGACCCGACCCACCCAACCGGCGTGATCGCCTAGCATGGGCCCCGTCAGAGCCACCGAGACGGGAAGCAGGGCGAGCAGGCCACAGCGCCGAGCCATGGCAGAGTCCCCACAGGCCCAACACAAGATCGTGGTCCCCGCGAGCCAGCCGATGGTGTCGGTGCTCGGCTCCGGCGACGAGCTGCTACGGGTCGTCGAGCGGGCGTTCCCCACGACCGACATCCACGTCCGTGGCAACGAGATCACGGTCACGGGCGAGCCCGGTGAGATCGCGCTGGTCGAGCGGCTCTACGACGAGGTGGTCACCGTGCTGCGCACCGGCCAGGGCCTGACCGCCGAGTCGGTCGAGCGGGTCGTCGCGATGCTGCGCAGTGAGACGGGGGAGCGCCCAGCCGAGGTGCTGACCCTCAACATCCTGTCCAACCGCGGGCGCACCATCCGGCCCAAGACGCTCAACCAGAAGCGCTACGTCGACGCCATCGACCGGCACACCATCGTGTTCAGCATCGGACCGGCCGGCACCGGCAAGACCTACCTGGCGATGGCGAAGGCGGTGCAGGCGCTGCAGGCCAAGCAGGTCAACCGCATCATCCTGACCCGCCCTGCGGTCGAGGCGGGGGAGCGGCTCGGGTTCCTGCCCGGCACCCTCTACGAGAAGATCGACCCCTACCTGCGGCCGCTCTACGACGCGCTGCACGACATGATCGACCCCGAGTCGATCCCGCGGCTGATGACGGCCGGGACCATCGAGGTCGCGCCCCTGGCCTACATGAGGGGCCGCTCGCAGCCTTGCAGTACGCCGGTGCTCACCCCAGACGGCTTCCAGCCGATCGGTGAGCTGGCGGTTGGTGATTGGGTTGTTGGGTCGGATGGATTCCCCACGCCGGTTCTCGGGGTGTATCCGCAAGGCAGGCGGCAGGTCTACCGAGTCGCGACGCAGGACGGCGCATCAACACTCGCCTGTGCCGAGCACCTCTGGTTCGTTACGACTAGGCATGATCGTCGAAACGGCCGGGCCGGCCGCATCGTCGAAACGCAGGCCATGATCGGCAAGCTCCGCCATGCTCACTATCGAGACTTCGAGCTTCCGCTGGTGCGTGCGGTGGAGTTCCCCTCTGTTGATGTTCCGCTAGATCCCTACGCACTCGGGCTGCTGCTCGGCGATGGCTGCATGTCAATCTCGCCGCCAAGTTTCTCCACCGGTGACCCTGAGCTGGCGGTTGCTCTCCAACGCGCCCTCAAGGACATCGAGGTCTCACACCGGGGGCGGGCCGACTACGCGATCCGCCATCTCGGCTGGCGGCGTGGCGCGCCGATCGCCCACCCGGTCACGGTTGCACTCGAGCAGCTCGAACTCACCGGTCACAGGGCACCGACGAAGTTCATCCCACCGCAGTACGCGCTCAACACGTCGGACGTGCGCCTAGCTCTCCTGCAAGGACTTCTGGACACCGATGGGGGACCTGTCACGGAGGCGGGACGCACCTGCCGCGTGCAGTACTCGACTGTCTCTGCGGATCTTCGCGATGACGTTGTCTGGATCGTTCGTTCGCTGGGTGGCGTCGCTTACGTCAGAACTCGAAGGGCGGAGGGCCGAAAGCCAGGCGTTGCCAACGGCCTGCCCGTGTGGCACCGCCACGACGCCTACATAATCGACATCCGGCTGCCGGCCGGTGTGGCGCCGTTCCGGCTCGCCCGCAAGGCCGCGCTCTACGATGCTGCGGGCGGCGGGCGCCCGATGCGGATGGTCGACAGCATCGAGCCGGTCGGCGAGGCGGAGTGCGTGTGCATCGCCGTCGGAGCGGCGGACTCCCTCTACGTGACCAGCGACTTCCTTGTCACCCACAACACCCTCAACGACGCGTTCATCATCCTCGACGAGGCGCAGAACTCCTCGGCCGAACAGATGAAGATGTTCCTCACCCGGCTCGGGTTCGGCTCGAAGATGGTCGTCACCGGAGACGTCACCCAGGTCGACCTGCCGGCGGGGACACACAGCGGACTGCGGGTCGTGCGGCACATCCTCGACGGCGTCGACGACGTGCACTTCTCGATGCTCTCCAGCCACGACGTCGTCCGCCACCGGCTGGTCAGCGACATCGTCGACGCCTACGGCCGGTGGGACCAGGTCCAGGAGCGGACCGGCAAGGACGACCTGCAACAACGCGGATCGGGCCCGGGCGGTCGGGGCGGCGCGGGCAAGCGTGGTCGCCGGTGAGCATCGACGTCAACAACGAGTCGGGCGAGGACGTCGACCATGACCGGCTCGTCGCGCTCTCGCGGTTCGTCCTCGACCGGCTGCGCATCCACCCGCTCGCCGAGCTTTCGCTGGTGATGGTCGACGCCCAGGCGATGGCGGCCCTAAACGAGCAGTGGATGGACGAGCCCGGCCCCACCGACGTGCTGTCCTTCCCCATGGACGAGCTGCGCCCTGGCAGCGACGACCGCGATCCCGACCCGGGCCTGCTCGGCGACGTCGTGCTCTGCCCCCGGGTCGCGCGGGACCAGGCGGCCAAGGCCGGCCACTCCGTCGACGACGAGCTGCACCTGCTGTGCACGCACGGGATCCTCCACCTGCTCGGCTACGACCACGCGGACCCCGACGAGGAGCGGGAGATGTTCCGCCTGCAGAAGGACCTGCTGCAGGCATGGCAGGGACAGCCCGGATGACCTCCGAGGCCGTCATGCTCGCCGCCGCCGTCCTGCTGATCCTCCTGGGCGGCCTCTTCGCCGGCGCCGAGTCGGCGATGTCACGCGTCTCGCGCGTGGTCGCCGACGAGTTCGAGCGGGCCGGGCGGCGGGGTGCGGGCCGGCTCCAGCAGGTGGTCGCGGACCCGGCCCGCTACCTGAACCTGCTCACGCTGCTGCGCGTCGCCTGCGAGCTCGTTGCCACCGTGCTGGTCACCGTGGTCTGCCTCGACACGTTCGACACCCGCTGGCAGGCCGTACTCGTGGCCGGTCTCGGCATGGTGGTCGTGTCCTACGTCGCGGTCGGGGTCTCGCCCCGCACCCTCGGGCGTCAGCACGCCCCGCGCATCGCGCTGGTGAGCGCGCGGTTCGTCCATCCCCTGGCCCGCGTGCTGGGGCCGGTCCCGCAGATGTTGATCCTGGTCGGCAACGCACTGACCCCCGGCAAGGGGTTCCGGGAGGGACCGTTCGCCTCCGAGGCCGAGCTGCGCGACCTGGTCGACCTGGCCGAGGAGAGCAAGCTGATCGAGGACCGCGAGCGGATGATGATCCACTCGGTCTTCGAGCTCGGCGACACGATCGTGCGCGAGGTCATGGTGCCCCGCACCGACGTGGTCTTCATCGAGAAGGACAAGACGCTGCGACAGGCGCTCTCGCTCGCGCTGCGCAGCGGCTTCAGCCGCATCCCCGTCATGGGTGAGGGCACCGACGACGTGGTCGGCGTCGTCTACCTCAAGGACCTGATCCGCCGCACCCATGAGTACCGCGACGGGGAGACGACCGAGCGGGTCGAGTCGGTCATGCGGCCGGCGCTGTTCGTGCCCGAGACCAAGCCGGTGGACGAGCTGCTGCGGGAGATGCAGGCCAAGCAGACCCACGTCGCGGTCGTGGTGGACGAGTACGGCGGCACGGCGGGCCTGGTGACCATCGAGGACGTCATCGAGGAGATCGTCGGGGAGATCACCGACGAGTACGACGTGGAGCAGTCGCTCGTCGAGGAGCTGCCCGACGGTGCGTTGCGGGTGAGCAGCCGGCTGCACATCGACGAGCTGGCCGAGCGGGTCGAGGTCGCGCTCGACGACGACGACGTCGACACGGTGGGTGGGCTGCTCGCCAAGCACCTTGGCCGGGTCCCGATCCCGGGCGCGCAGGTCTACGTGGACGGTCTCCAGCTCACCGCCGAGAGCGCTCAGGGTCGCCGCAACCGCATCGGGACCGTGCTGGTGCGGCGTACCGCGGGCCCCGAGGGTGACGGTGAGGTCCGCGGTGACGGCGACGAGTGACCCGTTGTCCGCCGAGGACGCCAAGCTCGTCACGCTCGCGCGTGCTGCCCGCGCCCGCACGTCGGCCCACGAGGGCGCGGCGGTCCGCGACGACACCGGCCGCACCTACATGGCCGGCTCGGTGGCGCTGCCCTCGCTGCGGTTGAGTGCCCTGCAGGCGGCAGTCGCCGCCGCTGTCTCCAGCGGGGCCGACCGGCTCGAGGCGGCGGTGGTGTGCTCCACCGCCACGGCGCCGGCCGGCGCCGACCTGGCACTGCTCGGCGACCTGGGTGGCGCCGCGACGCTGCTCGTCGCACCGGACGGGACGGTCACCTGGGCGCGCTGAGGCCTGCGTCGGGTTCGTTCGTACGCCCAGCGGTTAGGAGCACGGATCATGGTCTTCCTGCGACGACGGTCCACCGCACCACCGGAGCGAGCGGTGCCGGCGCCGGTGCCGGCGACGCCCGCCGCCGTCGACGGGTCGGTCGAGATCCCCTACGGCGTGCGGCTCGCGGCCGCCTGGTCCTGGCGGCTGCTGCTCATCGCCGCCGCGGTGGCCGTGGCCGTGTGGGGCTTCGGCCGGCTCTCGGTCGTGCTGGTGCCGGTCATCATCGCGCTGCTGGTCGCCGCCGTCGCCTCGCCCATCGTCGACCGGCTGCAGGAGCGGGGCATGCCGCGAGGTCTCGCGACGGCGCTGGTGATCCTGAGCGGCGTCGTCGTCATCGCCGGGCTGATCACGCTGATCGCCCAGCAGGTCAGCTCCGGCTTCGACGACCTGCGCTCGTCCTTCCAGGACAGCCTCGACCAGCTGCAGTCGTGGCTGGTCGACCTCGGCCTGAGCCGGCAGCAGCTGTCCGACGTGTTCGACCGGCTGCGCGACGCGGCGGGCAGCGGCGCCGACGAAGGCCTCGGTGGCACGCTCGTCAACGCCACCGCAACCGTGGGGCACATCGTCGCCGGCCTGTTCATCGCGCTGTTCGCGACGATCTTCTTCGTCTACGACGGCCGGCGTATCTGGTCGTGGCTGGTCGGGCTCTTCCCGGCCGGCGCCCGTGACCGGGTGCAGGGCAGCGGTGTGCGGGCATGGGCGGTGCTCACGTCGTACGTCCGGGCCACGGTGTTGATCGCCCTCACGGACGCCGTGGGCATCGCCCTCGTCGCGCTGGTCCTGCGCCTGCCGCTGGTGCTGCCGATCGGGGTGCTGGTCTTCCTGGGCGCCTTCATCCCGGTGGTCGGCGCGACCATCAGTGGCACCGTCGCTGTCGCCGTGGCCCTGGTCACGCACGGTCCGGTGGCGGCCCTGGTCATGCTGGGCGGCGTCATCGCGGTCCAGCAGCTCGAGTCCCACGTGCTGCAACCGTTCCTGATGGGGCGCATGGTCCGCGTGCACCCGCTGGCCGTCGTGCTCGTCATCGCCATCGGCGGCCTCACCGCGGGCATCTTCGGAGCCCTGGTCGCGGTGCCGCTCGCGGCCATCGTCAACACAGTCGCCCGCTACCTCGCCGGTGAGCGGCAGCGGCTCACCGAGAGCGACACCGGTGCGGCCGGCGACCCGGCGGTCACCTAGATCAGCGAGAATCGGCCGCATGAGCAGCGCAGACCAGCCATCGCACCGGGCGGGGTTCGCCTGCTTCGTCGGGCGCCCCAACGCCGGCAAGTCGACCCTGACCAACGCGCTGGTCGGCGGGAAGGTCGCGATCACCTCGAGCAAACCGCAGACCACGCGGCGCGTCGTGCGCGGCATCGTGCACCGGCCCGAGGCGCAGCTCGTGGTCCTCGACACGCCCGGCCTGCACCGGCCTCGGACCCTGCTCGGCGAGCGCCTCAACGATGACGTGCGTACGGCGTGGGCCGGGGTCGACGTCATCGGCTGCTGCCTGCCCGCCGACGAGAAGCTCGGGCCGGGCGACCGCTTCATCGCCCGCGAGCTGGCCGAGGTGAAGAACACGCCCAAGGTCGCGATCCTGACCAAGACCGACCGGGTAGCCCGCGACGCCGTCGCCGCGCAGCTGGTCGGCGTCGCACAGCTCGGCGCCGAGTGCGGCGTCGACTGGGCCGAGGTGGTGCCCGTCTCCGCCGTCGCGGGCCACCAGGTCGACCTGCTGGCCGGTCTGCTGTGCGGTCTGCTGCCCGAGTCCCCCCCGCTCTACCCCGAGGGGGAGATGACCGACGAGCCGGAGCAGATCATGGTGGCTGAGCTGATCCGCGAGGCGGCCCTGGAGGGTGTTCGCGACGAGCTGCCGCACTCGATCGCGGTGGTCGTGGAGGAGATGCTGCCCCGCGAGGACCGCCCGCTCGACCGGCCGTTGCTGGACGTGCATGCCTACCTCTACGTCGAGCGGTCCAGCCAGAAGGCCATCGTCATCGGGGCCAAGGGTGCTCGGCTGCGCGAGATCGGTGCCACCTCCCGCCGGCAGATCGAGGCGCTGCTGGGCACGCAGGTCTACCTCGACCTGCACGTCACCGTGGCCAAGGACTGGCAGCGCGACGCCAAACAGCTGCGCAAGCTGGGCTTCTGACGTCCAGCATCCGGACGCGGCCGGGGTGCGGGGGAGACGGCGCCCAGCCACCCGTCGTACGCTGGGCCCGTGCGGTTCGCCCTGCTCCTCGGCTGCCGCGGCGAGGCCCTCTCCTAGAGGCCGGTCCCTCGTCGCGGAGTCTCGTCGACCCGGCCGCAGCCCGCCCGAGCAGGAGACCGCGTCCATGAGCCAGCAGAGCAACTCCCCCGACGTGCGCACCGCCCAGCAGCCGTCGCGGATGCCCATCCACCGCTACCGGCCCTTCACCCCTGTCGACCTCGCGGACCGGACCTGGCCCGCCGCGGTCGCCACCGAGGCGCCTCGCTGGTGCGCCGTGGACCTGCGCGACGGCAACCAGGCCCTCATCGACCCGATGAGCCCGGCCCGCAAGCGCCGGATGTTCGAGCTGCTGGTCCGGATGGGCTACAAGGAGATCGAGGTCGGCTTCCCATCGGCGAGCCAGACCGACTTCGACTTCGTCAGGCAGCTCATTGAGGAGGACCTGATCCCCGATGACGTCGTCATCCAGGTCCTTACGCAGGCGCGGGACGCGCTCATCGAGCGGACGTTCGAGTCGATCCGCGGCGCGAAGCAGGCCATCGTCCACCTGTACAACTCGACGTCGACGTTGCAGCGCCGCGTCGTGTTCGGCCTTCCCCGCGAAGGCATCGTCGACATCGCGGTCCAGGGCGCCAAGCTGTGCCAGAAGCTCACCGAGACCGTTTCCGACACCGACGTGTACTTCGAGTACTCGCCGGAGTCCTACACCGGCACCGAGCTCGAGTTCGCGGTCGAGGTCTGCGACGCGGTGACCGACGTGTGGAAGCCGACACCGGACCGCAAGGTCGTCGTCAACCTTCCGGCGACCGTGGAGATGGCGACGCCGAACATCTACGCCGACTCCATCGAGTGGATGCACCGCAACCTCGCCCGACGCGACTCCCTGGTGCTGTCGCTGCACCCGCACAACGACCGGGGCACGGCGGTCGCGGCGGCAGAGCTGGGCCGGATGGCCGGCGCCGACCGCATCGAGGGCTGTCTGTTCGGCAACGGTGAGCGGACCGGCAACGTCTGCCTGGTGACGCTGGGCATGAACCTGTTCTCGCAGGGGATCGACCCGCAGATCGACTTCTCCGACATCGACGAGATCCGCCGCACGGTGGAGTACTGCAACCAGCTGCCGGTGGGCGAGCGGCACCCCTACGGCGGCGACCTGGTCTACACGGCCTTCTCCGGCTCCCACCAGGACGCCATCAAGAAGGGCCTGGAGTGGATGGAGCGCGACGCGGCCGCCGCCGGTGTGCCGGTCGACGACTTCCGCTGGGAGGTGCCCTACCTGCCCATCGACCCCAAGGACGTCGGGCGCAGCTACGAGGCCGTCATCCGGGTCAACTCCCAGTCCGGCAAGGGCGGGGTCGCCTACGTGATGAAGACCGAGCACAAGCTCGACCTGCCGCGCCGGCTGCAGATCGAGTTCTCCCAGGTCATCCAGGCACACACCGACTCCGACGGTGGCGAGGTGTCGCCGGCGCAGATGTGGCAGGTGTTCGAGAGCGAGTACCTGTCCCGTCGTACGCCGGTCGCCCTGAACTCCCACCACACGTCCTCGGCGGAGGGCTCCGACGACGAGCTCGACGTCAACGTCTACCTGGACGGGCAGCAGCGGGCGCTGCGGGGGCAGGGCAACGGACCGATCGCAGCGTTCGTGGACGCCCTGGCGTCGGTGGGCCACGACGTACGCGTCCTGGACTATGCCGAGCACGCGCTCTCCTCCGGCGGGGACGCGCGGGCCGCGGCGTACGTGGAATGTGCGATCGGCGAGCGGATCCTCTGGGGCGTCGGCATGGACGCCAACATCGTCACCGCCTCGCTCGAGGCGGTCGTCTCCGCCGTCAACCGCGCCTGACGCCGGGCTCCCCGGGGATGTCGAGATCCGTCGAGATTGTCGGTGTCCGGTGGCAGGGTGGCGAGCACACCCACGCGTGAGGAGGGCACCATGCCGATCCGTACCGACCCATGGCCCGCGGGCACCCCGTGCTGGCTGGACATCAGCGTCCCCGACCCGGCGGCCGCGCAGGAGTTCTACGGCGCAGTCGCCGGCTGGGAGTTCGAGAACCAGGGCGAGGAGTACGCCAACTACGTCCTCGCCCGGCGCAACGGCGCCGACGCGGCCGGGATGGGGCCGCAGCAGTCACCGGACCAACCCGTGGGCTGGATGATGTACCTCGCCAGCGACGACGCCGACGCCACCGCGAAGGCGGTCGTGGACAACGGAGGCCAGGTCGTCATGGAGCCGATGGAGATGCCCGGCCTGGGCAAGATGTTCATCGCGGTCGACCCGCAGGGTGCGGGCTTCGGGGTCTGGCAGGCGCAGGGACAGATCGGCATCGGCATCTACAACGAGCCGGGCGGCCTGGTCTGGGAGCAGCTGATCGTGCCGGACGCGGCGGCCGCCCAGCGGTTCTACGGTGCGCTGTTCCCCACCCTCGAGTTCACCGCCCAGGGCGACTCGGTGATGTTCCGGCGCCCCGGACTGGACGAGAACATCGGCGGGATCTCGTCGGTCTCCGACCAGCCGCCGGGCTGGCTGTGCTACCTGGCCGTCGACGACGCGGTCAAGGCCGAGGCCATCGTCCTGGAACGCGGTGGCTCATCGGTGCAGAAGGTCACGCCGACCGAGTGGGGCAACCTCGGGGTGGTCGCCGACCCCTGGGGCGCCGCCATCGGCCTCGGGGACAGCCAGACCACGTCCTAGGCAGCAGAAGGCCGGGCCGCTCGGCGAGGCGGGGACGCCCGGCTGCCGGCCGCATCGACCACAATGGCCAGGTGAACCTCTACCGCGACGAGGGTGTGGTCCTGCGCACCCAGAAGCTCGGGGAGGCCGACCGCATCATCACCCTGCTCACCCGGTCCCACGGCCGGGTCCGGGCGGTCGGCAAGGGCGTGCGCCGGACCCGGTCGAAGTTCGGGTCGCGACTGGAGCCCTTCACGCACGTGGACCTGCAGATCTATGCCGGGCGGTCGCTCGACGTGGTGCAGCAGGCGGAGACGATCGCCTCCTACGGCGAGCGCGTCGCCGACGACTACGGGCGCTACACCTCGGGCACCGCCATGCTCGAGAC
>JBOGDY010000049.1:0-10995 GCA_050742955.1 Actinomycetes bacterium
GCTCCTGTCCGACGTCATCGAGGACTGCGCGTCCGTCCGGGAGCGCGACGATGCCCGGGTCGGCCTGGACGAGGCGCGGTGGGACTCGGCATGCCGGCTCACCGTGCCGACCCGCGCCGGCCGCTAGCGGAACAGCACCGGCCGCAGGTGTGGGGTGCCGGCGGCCGGGTCTCGCAGCACGATCTCGGCGGGACGGCCGCCCTCCGTGGCCAGCGTCACCTCGTCGGCCGTCAGCAGCACCGGACGCGGGAAGCCCCGCTCGGCTGCGCCCGTCGCGGCGGCCGCGGCAGCGGTGAAGGCGGGGTCGATGCGGTTGAGGTCCAACCAGCCGCGTCGCCGCATCGGGACGGCGGCCGCGCGTAGCCCCGTGCCGTCACCCACCGCGAGCGCGGCGCGCAGGGTCCGGGAACCGAGCAGGGTGACCACGTCGCAGTCGCCGATCGGGCGCAGCACGGGGTTGTGCTCCAGCCGCCCCGCGGCGACGGCGCCCATCCGCTCGAGGTAGTCGCGGGCCGCCGGCCACCATGGGCCGGGATCGACGCCCGCCGCCGTCAACGCGCCCTGCGGGACCACCTCTACCTCGTCGGGGTCGCCGCCCACACCGACGAAGCCGAGGCCCAGGTCGAGGACGCCGCCCATCACCCGGTACCGCACCCAGTCGAGGCCGGGGTGCAGCGGGTGCTCGGTCGGCAGCCCGACCGGGCGGGCGAGCCCGCGCAGCTCTTCCGGGTGCCGGTCGGCGGCGATGCGGCGACCGCGGAGCCAGGCGGCGATCCGGGCCCGGGCCAGATCGCTCTCGAGATCGGCGCCGGCCAGTGCGCGCCGAAGCTCCAGCCAGCTCACCTCGACCGGCGTCAGGCCGGTCAGCAGAACCCCTTCGTCCAGGGGCACGATGTCGATGTCGTCGAGGACGCACACCGCCAGGGCGAGGCGGCGCAGTTCCAACGACTCAGGAGGTCTCACGTCCTGACGTTACCCGCGCGCGCGCTGCCACAACTCGCCCAGCAGGGTGACCCGCGCGCACTCACGGTGACGGGGTCGGCACCTCCCCGGTCGTCGCCGCATGTCGATGCAACCGTCAAGCCCGCCCGGGCGTGTTCTCTCGCAGTGAGCCGGACCAGACCGGATCCGCCGCCTCAGAGACCGAGAGGGCCACAATGCGCACGAGCATCAGCGGGACCACAACAGCGACGCGACCCCCCCGGAGCAGGCCGCTGGCCGTGCTCGGTGCCGGTGTCGCGGTCCTCGGCATGCTGGTGACCGCCACCCCTGCGGCCGCCGACCCGGCCGGCTCCTTTGCCGACGCCAAGGTGACGATGTCCTGTGACGCTGCCACGGCGGACGGCTCGGTCGTCGAGCTGTTCGTCGAGGCCGACCCGCAAGGCACTGTCCGCGAGAGCTATCTCGAGGTTATCGGTCAGGACGGGGAGCACCTGGCGCTGGGGACTCCTGTCCACACTGCTCTCGGGGGCGGCGTGGTCGAGGTGACCCACGACCTGGCGGACAGCGAGGGCGCATCGCTGGGGACCGCGCACTTGCGGGGCACGCTCACGGCCGGCGAGCCCGTGCTGTCCCGCGACACCTGGCGCGACAACGGCGGCCAGTGGCACAGCGTCATGCTCGTCACCCCGTACGCCGTGTCGTGGGACACCATCGAGGTGGGCTCCTTCGACCTGGACGGTCTCGACTGCACATCGCGTCAGGTGGACTACGAGACGCGGTGGTCCGAGCCGCACCGCCGCGTCTTCTCCGGGCAGGAGGTGACCCCGGCCGAGGGCTGCGCGGTGGCGCCGATGACCCACCTGTCGGTGGGGCTGCTTCCCGACAACGTCGAGGTCTCGTTCGGAACCGGCGACGGCTACGGCCTGACGGTTCTCGACGGCACCGCGGGGACGCTGTCCGGTCGCACCTACTGGTTCGACCTGGAGGGCGAGCACCTGGGCGCCACGGAGGCGACCGGCTCGTTCGACCAGACCGGCCGCGTCCGCAACGACTCGGCCCCGTCCAAGACGTCGAACGTGGTCTCGCACACGACGCCGTACGCGTTGACGTTCGACCTGCGGACGCCCGACGGGCGGCAGATCACGAACGACTGCGGTGTGGACGTGACCCGCACGAGGTGGATCGGCGTGACGCCGAACGAGTAGGAGCCTCAGCGGGGCAGGCTGGCCACCCCCGGCTCGAGGAACCGCCGGCCGGTGACCCGCTCGGAGATGCCCTCCCGGTCCAGGTAGGGCGTGATCCCGCCGAGGTGGAACGGCCATCCGGCGCCGAGCAGCATGCAGAGGTCGATGTCGCGCGCGTCGTCCACCACGCCCTCCTCGAGCATGAGGCTGATCTCCTCGGCGAGCGCGTCGAGCGCCCGTCGGCGGACCTCGTCGTCGGTGGACGCGGTCGAGCCCCCCTCGAAGATCGCGGCGACCTCAGGGTCGACCGACGGGGTCGCGCCCTCCCAGACGTAGACGCCGCTCTTGCCGGCGGCCACCAGGCGACCGAGGTTCTCCGAGACGCGGAAGCGGTCGGGGAACGCCTCGTGCATCGTCTCCGCCACGTGCAACGCCACGGCCGGACCCACGAGCTGCAGCAGCATGAACGGCGACATCGGCAGGCCGAGCGGCTCGAGCGCCTTGTCGGCGACCTCGACCGGCGTGCCCTCGTCGACCGACCCGGTCACCTCACCGAGGAACCGGGTGAGGATGCGGTTGACGACGAAGGCCGGCCGGTCGGCGACCAGGACACATGACTTCTTCAGCGCCTTCCCGACCGCGAACGCGGTGGCGACGGACGCGTCGTCCGTCTTCCCGGCACGGGCGATCTCCAGCAGTGGGAGCACCGCGACCGGGTTGAAGAAGTGGAACCCGACGACGCGCTCCGGGTGCGAGAGGTGCGAGGCCATCTCGCCGACGGACAGCGACGAGGTGTTGGTCGCGAGGACGCACTCGGGCGAGACGACCGCCTCGACCTCACCCAGGACCTGCTGCTTGACCTTCATCTCCTCGAACACGGCCTCGATGACGAAGTCGGCGTCGGCGAACTGCTCCGTGCTCGTCGAGCCGGTCACCAGCCCCTTGAGCCGGTTGGCCGTGTCGCCGCTGACGCGGCCCTTGGCGAGCAGCGCATCGACCTCGCCGTGCACGTGAGCCACTCCCCGCTCGACCCGTTCCGTGTCGAGGTCGGTCATCACCACGGGCACCTGCAGCCGCCGGGCGAACAGCAGCGCCAGCTGCGATGCCATCAGACCGGCGCCGACGATGCCGACCTTCGTCACCTCGCGGGCCAGCGACCGGTCCGGGACACCGACCGGCCTCTTGGCACGCTTCTGCGCCAGGTCGAACGCGTAGAGCCCGGCCCGCAGCTCCTCACCGCCGGCGAGCTCGGCGAGCGCCGCACGCTCGGCGGCGGCGCCCTCGGCGTACGACGCGGTGCGGGCCAGGGCGACCAGGTCCAGGGCCCGGTACGGCGCGGGCGCGGCGCCGTGCACCTTCATGTCGGCGAGCGCCCGTCCCCGGGCCAGCGCGGTGTCCCAGGCGTCGTCGGCGACGGCCGCCCGCTCGACGCGGACCTGACCGCGGACGACCGAGGCCGCCCACGCGAGGGACTGTTCGAGGAAGTCCGCCGGCTCGAACAGCGCGTCGGCGATCCCCAGCTTGAACGCCTGCGGGCCCTTCAGCATCCGGTTCTGGTTGAGGGCGTTCTCGATGATCACCGTGACGGCCGGGTCGGGGCCGATCAGGTGGGGGAGCAGCTGGGTGCCGCCCCACCCGGGGACGAGCCCGAGGAACACCTCGGGGAAGGCAAGCGCGGGAACGCCGGACGAGATGGTGCGGTAGTGGCAGTGCAGCGTCAGCTCGAGACCGCCACCCATGGCGGCGCCGTTCACGAACGCGAACGTCGGAACGGTCGAGTCCTTGAGCTTGGCGAACACCCGGTGCCCGGACGCGAGGTAGGCCGCCGCCGCCTCGCGGCTGGCACCGGACTGCATCACCTTGAGGTCCGCGCCGACGGCGAAGACGAACGGCTTGCCGGTCACCGCGATCGCGGCGAGGTCGTCGCGACCGAGCGCCTCGTCGACGGCTGCCTCGATGTTGAGCATGCTCTGCGGGCCGAACGTCGTCGGCTTGGTGTGGTCCAGGCCGTTGTCCAGAGTGATCAGGGCTGCCGTGCCCGCCGCCTGCGGCAGGTCGACGTAGCGGACGTGGGCCTTGGTCACCACCTCGTCGGGGAACTGCGTCATGCTCACTCGCCCTCCCAGCTCGGGTTCTCCCAGATGACAGCGCCACCCATGCCGATGCCGACGCACATGGCGGTCAGGCCGTAGCGGACCTCGGGGTGGTCCTCGAACTGGCGGGCGAGCTGGGTCATCAGCCGCACACCGGAGGAGGCGAGCGGGTGCCCGACGGCGATCGCGCCGCCGTACTCGTTCACCCGTGGGTCGTCGTCGGCGATCCCGAAGTGCTCGAGGAAGGCGAGGACCTGCACGGCGAACGCCTCGTTGAGCTCGAAGAGCCCGATGTCGCCGATGGTCAGGCCCGCCTTGTCGAGCGCCTTCTCGGTGGCCGGCACCGGCCCGATGCCCATGACCTCGGGCTCGACGCCGGCGAAGGCGTAGGAGACCAGCCGCATCTTCACCGGCAGGCCCAGCTCGTGGGCGGTGTCCTCGGCGGCCAGGAGGCAGGCGGTCGCGCCGTCGTTCAGGCCGGCCGCGTTGCCGGCGGTGACCCGGCCGTGCGGGCGGAACGGGGTCTTTAGTGCCGCGAGGTCCTCGAGGGTGGTGCCCGGACGCGGTGGCTCGTCGCGGGTGGCGAGCCCCCAGCCGTGGTCGGTGCTCCGCGTGCCGATCGGGACCAGGTCGGGCTCGACCTTCCCGTTGGCGTACGCCTTCGCGAGCTTGTCCTGGCTGGCGACGGCGAACGCGTCGCAGCGCTCCTTGGTGATGCCCGGGAAGCGGTCGTGCACGTTCTCAGCGGTCGATCCCATGACCAGTGCCGAGGGGTCGACCAGCTTCTCCGCGACGATGCGCGGGTTGGGGTCGACGCCCTCGCCCATCGGGTGGTGGCCCATGTGCTCTACGCCGCCGGCGACGACCACGTCGTACGCGCCGAAGGCGATGCCGCCCGCGGTCGTCGTGACCGCGGTCATCGCGCCGGCGCACATCCGGTCGATGGCGAACCCGGGCACGCTCTTCGGCAGACCCGACAGCAGCGCGGCCATCCGGCCGATCGTCAGCCCCTGGTCGCCGGTCTGGGTGGTCGCGGCGATGGCCACGTCGTCGACCCGCTCGGGCGGCAGCTCGGGGTGGCGGCGGACCAGCTCGCGGATGCACGTGACGACCAGGTCGTCGGCGCGGGTCTCGGCGTACATGCCGTTGGGGCCGGCCTTGCCGAACGGCGTGCGCACGCCGTCGACGAAGACGACGTCGCGCACCTGCTTGGGCTGACGGGGCACGGGGGCCTCCTGCTCTGGCTCACCGGTGGGGTTGCGGAGATGCTACTCGTGGGTAACAACGAGCGGCACCGCGGGTGGTGACGCCCTCAGAGGTCCCACCAGAGGACGCGGGTGCGGCGTGGCGCCGGTGGCCGGGCGAGCAACAGCGCCGCCACCTCGGGCTCGCGGTCGGCGGGCAGGCACAGCCGGCGCCGGGTGAAGGAGATGTACGCCGGGCCCAGCGGGCCGGCCAGGTCCGGCGCCGGTCGTTCCCACTCCCGTGACGACGGGGAGATGCCGGCCTCCCTGAGCACGGCGACGGCCAGGTCGGCGGTCGGGCCGGCCGGCCGCGGCTGGCCGTGGAAGTGGGTCCACAGGGGACCGAGGTCCACCCAGGGGTGGGTGTCGTGCAGCTCGGCCACGACCCGGTGCCGCGCGTGGGCGGTCAGGGCGGCGGCGAACGCCGGCAGGTCGGGCACGTTGTAGAACACGTGGCCGCACACCACCACGTCGCACGTCTCCACCTCACCGGCGACGTCCGGCCAGCGGCCCTGGTGGGTCGTCAGGTCGACGCCACGGTCGGCCGCGAGCCGAACCACCTCGGCGAGCATCGACGGCTGGTCCTCGACCGCCACCACGCGGGCGGCGGGCGGGACCAACGGCAGGCTGGACGCCCCGGCGCCGGCTCCCACGTCGAGGACGGACCCGCCGGCCGGCAGGGCCCCCCGGGCGAGGTCGAGCAGCGGCGAGGGCGGTCCGCTGTCGTGGCCGTGGTGGGCGCGGAACAGCTCGGGCGGCAGCGTGTACGGCGACTCGGGGGCGGCCGCGAGGATGTCCGGGTCGATCGCCCAGGCGGCCAGCTCGGCGGCCCACTCGTCAGCCCGCACGCCGACACCGTAGCGGCCGGACGGTGGGTGCCCGCCCGGGCGACCTCGTGCATCGAGCGACGGGAACGAACCACCGGCGGCCTGCGTCCCACGCACATGTGGCGCCTTGCCGGTCCTGCGACGGTTCTGCTGGTAGCCCTGAGTGGCTGTGGTGGCGGCGGGCCGGCCGACGAGGTCAGCGACTCCCGGCCGGTCGAGCTTGCGACGACGGCGGAGGGCGGTACCGCGAATCTCACCGTGTTCATTGTCAACGTGGTCGACCGCAGTGACCGGATCCGCGTCGACGTCAACAGCCGGAGCGCCATCGACGCCACCTTCCCGGCGTCCGCCGGTCGCGCCCACCCGCCGATCTTCAGGTACCGCTTCTCGGTTCCGGTGGGAGCGACCGCCGTTCGGGTGAGGACCCCACGGGAGGCGAAGGTGCTGCGGTTCGCGGCCACGGCAGACAGTCGATGGGTCGTGATCCAGAACCAGAACGACGATCCCGAGCGCATCCCGTTGTTCTTGGAGGTCTACGACAGGCGTCCGGTCTTCGGCTAGGAGCCGCTCACGTTACCGTCCTGCGCATGTCGTCCAGCCGCGCGCCGATCGTCGTACTTGGTGGCGGCCCGGCGGGTCTGGCTGCGGCGTGGCGGGCCGCGCTGGCCGGCCACCCAGCGACCGTCCTGGAGCGGGCCGACCGGGTCGGCGGGATGGCCGGGTCCTTCGAGGTCGCCGGCGTACGCGTCGACCACGGCAGCCACCGCCTCCACCCGGCCACCCCACCGCGCCTGCTGGCCGACCTGCGCGGCCTGCTCGGCGACGACCTGCAGACCAGGCCGCGCAACGGGCGGCTGCGGGTCGCCGGCTCCTGGGTGTCCTTCCCGCTGCGGGCCGGTGAGCTGGCCCGCGTCCTGCCCGCGGCCATGCTGGCCCGGGTCGCGGGGGAGACGGTCACGGCCCCGCTTCGGCGCCGTGGCGAGCCGAGCTTCGCCGCCTCCCTGCGCAAGGGGCTCGGGCCGACGCTCTACGACCAGCTCTACGCGCCCTACGCCGAGAAGCTGTGGGGCCTCCCCGGCGAGCGCATCTCGGCCGACCAGGCCGCCAAGCGGGTCACCGCCGACACGCCCTGGAAGGTGGCCGCCCGGATGCTGCGGGTGGGCCGGGGAGCGGGGAGTGGTCAGGGCCGGGTGTTCCACTACCCGCGGCGCGGCTTCGGCCAGATCGTCGACGCGCTCGCGCAGGCCGCCACCGACGCGGGCGCCGACATCAGGCTCGGCGCGGAGGTCACTGCGGTCGAGCACCGCGCCGACGGCGTCCTGGTGCGGACCGGCGACGGAGGCACCGTCGCGGCCGCCCGCGCCTTCTCGACGCTGCCCATGCCGTTGCTGGCCCGGCTCGCCGACCCGGGCCCCCCGGACGGGGTGGTCGCGGACGCCGCACGTCTCGGGTTCCGGGCGATGGTGCTGGTCTACCTGGTGCACGAGGGCGGGCGCTGGTCGCCGTACGACGCGCACTACCTGCCCGGGCCGGAGACGCCGGTGACGCGGATCTCCGAGCCGGCGAACTACCGGGTCAGCGCCGACGACCCGGCCGACCCCACCGTGCTCTGCGCCGAGCTGCCCTGCCGGGTCGGGGACGCGGTCTGGTCGGCGGCCGACGACGACCTGGCCGACCTCGTCGAGAACGGACTCCGGGTGACCGGCCTACCCGCCGTACGGCGGGGCGGCGTCCACGTGCGCCGGCTTCCCTTCGTCTACCCGGTCTACGAGGTGGGCTACGAGTCACATCTCGCCGGCCTCGACCGGTGGGCCGGGTCGTTGCCGTCGGTCACGACGTTCGGCCGGCTCGGGCTGTTCGCGCACGACAACACCCATCACGCGCTGGCCATGGCCTACGACGCGGTCACGGCGCTGCGCGACGACGGCGGGCTGGACGGCTCGTCGTGGGCGGCGGCGCGCAACCGGTTCGCCACCCATGTCGTCGAGGACTGAGCGAGCGGTGCGGTGTTGAGCTCGCGATGCACGGCGGGCACCACCCGCCGCAGGTAGCGGCCCGGCCGGACGAAGCTGGTGCCCCACTCGCGGAACGCGTAGGTGATCGGCACCTCGCCGTAGCGGTAGCCCTTGGCGAGCAGGTCGAGGGTCAGCACCTGCGCGTAGTTGTAGTCGTGGACGACCTCGGCGTCGGCGGCCGCCGCTGCTGAGAACGCCCGGGCCCCGCTCTGCCCGTCGGTGATGTCGCGGCGGCGGGAGACCCAGCGCAGCCAGCGGGTCAGCGCGACGTTGCCGGCCCGTCGGTGGGGGAGCATCCGCCGGATGTCCCCGGCGAAGCGCGACCCGACGCAGTAGTCGACGTCGCCCGCCAGCACCGGACCCGCGACCCGCTCGATGTCCTCGGGGAAGTACTCGCCGTCGCCGTCGAGGTAGACGACGGCGGCCGGGGCGAGCGCGCTCGCCTCGGCGAGGCCGCGACGGACGGCGGCGCCCAGCCCGAGGTTGCCGGGGTGTGCGACGACCGTGGCGCCGGCGTCGGCCGCTGCGGCCGCCGAACCGTCGGTCGAGCCGTCGTCGATGACGAGCACGCGCACCGGTCGGCCGGCGCAGCGGCCGGGCACGCGGGAGACGACGTCGGCGATGGTCCGCTCCTCGTCGCGGACGGGGATCATCACGGCAACGGGCGCGTCGGCGCGCACCGGGACCGCCGGTGGCCGGTCGGGCTCCCGTCGCGGCAACCGCAGCCGACCCCAGAAGGACGGCGCCGGCACGACCAGGGCGAGGCTGCCGACCGCCAGTGCGTACGCGGTCTTCAGCGCGTGCGTGGTGAGTGCGATAGCGAAGGCGGTGCCCGGTCCGACGCCGACCCCGACCAGCGCGGCGGTCGCAGCGGCCTCGTAGGTGCCGAAGCCGCCGGGGGTCAGCGCAAGCACCTGCGCGGCGATGGTGACCGCGGTGACCCCCACGGCCTCGTACGCCGAGACCGGCGCGCCGGCAGCGCGGCACACCTGCCACACCACGACCGCCTCCAGCGCCCACGCAACGATGGCCGCAGCTGCGACGGCCGGTCCGGGCAGCAGCACGTGGCCGCGGTGCCGCCGCGACCAGACCAGGCCACCGGCGGTGAGCGCCATGACCGCGGTGGCGGCGAGCGCCAGGCCGAACGGGCCGGCCGCGGACAGCACGACCGCCGGTGCCAGCACGGCGGCGAGGGCCAGGACGGCCAGCAGGTCGGCGCCCCGCAGGCTCACCGTGGACGCGACGACCGGCCCGAGGGGAAGGTCGGTGCGCCGGACGACGCTGGCCGGGCGCAGCGCCTCGCCGAGGCGCGCGGGGAGCACATGGTTGCCGAGCAGCGAGACGTGCAGCGCCGCCCAGGCCTGACCGAGGGGGATCGCGGGCAGCACCCGTCGCCACGACCAGGCGCGCAGACCGAACGCGGCGGCGTAGGTGATGAGGGCGGCCGCGATGCCGGCCGGGTCGCCCAGCACCGCCGAGACGACGCGGGACAGGTCGTCGCCGCGCACCGTCCGGGCGAGGTAGACCACGGCGACGACGAGCACGACCAGGCCGACGAGGGGCCGCGGCCACCGCGCGGCCAGCACCCGGCGCAGCCCGGTGCCCATGGCGGCCCCCGAGGACACATCGGCACGTTGCCCGTTGGCCACCCTTGGACGCTCCTCACTGATTTGGTTAGGCTAACCTTACCGACGCTTCGATCGGGGTCGTCGCCGGGCAGGAAGGGACCGCACATGCTCACCGCGTTCTTCGTGATGCTGCGGGAGGGGTTCGAGGCCGCGCTCATCGTGGCGATCCTCTACGCCTACCTGCGCAAGACGTCGCGCCAGGACCTGCTGCCGGCCATGTGGCAGGGCGTCATCGCCGCGGCGGCCCTCTCGGTCGGGGCCGGTGTCGCCATCCATCTCACGGTGGAGTCGCTCGACGGTGACGCCCGGCTGCGCGCCTTCGCCGCGATCTCCGTGTTCGCGGTGGCCGTGCTCACCTGGATGATCTTCTGGATGCGCAAGCACGCCCGGGCGATCAAGGGCGAGCTGCAGAACGTGCTCGACGACGCGATGGAACGGACCGGGCGGGTCCGCTGGGCGGTGGCGGCAGCCGCCTTCTTCGCGGTGCTGCGCGAGGGCCTCGAGGCAGCGCTCTTCATGATCGCCACCGCGACGTCGGAGGACGGCGGTCAGGTGCTGGTGGGCGCCCTGGTCGGGCTCACCCTCGCAACGGCCCTCGGCTGGGCCGTCGTCGTCGGCGGCCGGCGGATGCCGATGAGGCAGTTCTTCCAGGTCACCGGTGTGGTTCTGATCGTGTTCGCCGGCGGCCTGCTGGCCCGCACGGTCATGTTCCTGCAGACCTCCGGTGACCTGGCGATCCTGTGGAACAACGTCTACGACGTGCGCGCGGTCACCTGGCTCACCGTCGAGACCGAGGTCGGCAGGTTCCTCGGTGCGATGTTCGGCTGGGACCCGCGCCCGTCGATCGAGCAGATCGTCGCCTGGGTCGGCTACGTCGGGATCGTCACCTGGCTGTTCCTGCGGAACCCGCGCAAGAGCGCCGCTCCGGCCGCACCGAGCCACGTCCCAGCCAAGCTCTCCGGCTGACATCCCTCTGTTGCCTGACGGCTCCGTCGGCCCGGTGAAAAGACAGTTCTGCCCGCCTGGTGCCTGGCGGGTCCGTCCGACCGAGGCATCGGGCCC
>JBOGDY010000050.1:0-10933 GCA_050742955.1 Actinomycetes bacterium
CAGACGGGTGGCGCCGGAGCCGCCACGGGCGCACAGGACGGCCACCACCGCCGGGTCGCACCAGGCCTGCTGCAGGTCGGCCGCGCGGTCCTCGTCCCGGCCGGCCAGGTGCCGGTCGCGGTCGAGCACGTGCCGGCCGGTGACGACCTCCAGGCCCCAGCCTCGGAGCATGGCGACCCCGCGGTGCAGCCGGTCGGCGTCGACCGGCCCGCTGGGGGCGACCACGGCGACCCGGTCGCCGGGCACCAGCCGGCGGGGACGGCGCAGCGCGGCGCCCGGTGGCCGGCTCACGCGGCGAGCGTGGCGACGAGCCTCGGCAGCACCTCACCGATCGGGTCGCGCAGGATGGCGGCGGCGATCACGTCGTACGGCGTGGGGTCGCGGTTGACGATGACCAGCCGTGCGCCGGCCGAGACCGAGACCTCCACGAGCCCGGCGGCGGGCTGCACCTGCAACGTCGTACCGACCACGAGCAGCAGGTCGCACGCCCGCGCGGCCCGCGTCGCCGCCGCGAGCACCTCCGGCCGCAGCGCCTGCCCGAACGAGATCGTCGCCGACTTCTGGATGCCGCCGCAGACCACGCAGGTCGGGTCGGGGTCGCCGGCGACGACCCGGTCGAGGTTCTCCCGCATCGTCGTGCGCCGCCCGCAGTCGAGGCACTCGACCTCGAACATCGTCCCGTGGACCTCGATGACCCGGTCCGGGTCCTGCCCGGCCCTCTGGTGCAGGCCGTCGATGTTCTGGGTGACGACGGCCCGCAGCCGACCGGCCCGCTCGAGCGACACGAGAGCGTGGTGACCTGCGTTGGGTCGCGCGGTCCAGGCCGCGTGGTCACGTCGGTTGGCCCAGGCCCGGCGACGCAGGTCGGGGTCGTCGACGTAGCTCTGCAGGGTGCCCATCCGCTGCGCTGCCGGGTCCTTGGTCCAGACGCCCTGCGGCCCGCGGAAGTCCGGGATGCCGGACTCGGTGGAGATACCCGCGCCGGTGAGGGCGGTGACCGCGTCCGCCTCCCGCAGCCAGCCCCGGACGTCCTCCTCCGCGTGCACAGCTTGCACCCTAATAGGGCGCAGGCGGCAGGATGGCCCGCATGGATCTGGGACTGCGGGACCGTGTGTACGTCGTGACCGGCGCCAGCAAGGGCCTCGGGCTCGCCTGCGCCCAGGCACTGGTCGCGGAGGGCGCCAGGGTGGTGCTCTGCTCTCGGGACCAGACCTCACTCGCCGCCGCCGCGAACGGCCTGGGCGACGGCGACCAGGCCATGGCGGTCACCGGCGACCTCGGCCGCGAGGAGACCGCCGGCCGGCTCGTGGCCGCTGCGATGGGTCGGTGGGAGCGGGTCGACGGCGCGCTGATCAGCGTCGGCGGCCCCGCACCGGGGGCGGCCAGCGGACTCGGGGACGACGCCTGGCGAGCCGGGTTCGAGTCGGTGTTCCTCGGAGCGCTGCGCGTTGCCCGCGCCGTCGTCTCCACGATCGGCGCCGAGGGCGGCGCCCTGGCGTTCGTGCTGTCGTCGTCGGTGAAGCAGCCGATCGGTGGACTCGCGGTCTCCAACGGCCTGCGCCCCGGGCTGGCGATGGCGGCCAAGACCATGGCCGACGAGCTGGGCGAGCGCAACATCCGGGTCAACGGGCTGCTGCCCGGCCGCATCGACACCGAACGGGCCCGCGAGCTCGACCAGGTCGGTGGCCGGCCGGACGCAGCCAGGAGGAGGTCCGAGGCGATCATCCCGCTGGGCCGTTACGGGGAGCCGGCGGAGTTCGGCCGGGTCGCGGCGTTCGTCCTCTCCCCCGCCGCGTCCTACCTGACCGGCGCGATGATCCCGGTGGACGGCGGGCTGATCAGGGCTCTGTGACGCCGCCGGCCGGCAGACCTCACGCGCTCTCGAGCGCGACGCCCGAGGTCGCGTCGGCCTGGTGCTCGAACTGCGTGCGGTAGAGCTCGGCATAGAGACCACCGGCGGCGAGCAGCAGGGCGTGCCCGCCGCGTTCGACGACCCGACCCTCGTCGACCACCAGGATCTCGTCGGCGTCCCGCACGGTCGACAGCCGGTGGGCGATGACCAGCGAGGTGCGTCCCTCCAGCGCGGTCTTGAGCGCCCGCTGCACGGCGACCTCGGACTCGGAGTCGAGGTGGGCGGTGGCCTCGTCGAGCACCACCACGTCGGGTGCCTTCAACAGGAGCCGGGCCAGGGCGAGGCGCTGCTTCTCGCCGCCGGAGAGCCGGTAGCCGCGGTCGCCCACGGTGGTGTCGAGCCCGTCGGGCAGGGACTGCACGAGGTCCCAGATCTGGGCAGCCCGGCAAGCCTCGACCAGCTCGTCCTCGGTGGCGTCCGGTCGGGCGAAGGCCAGGTTGGCCCGGATCGTCTCGTGGAACATGTGCGCGTCCTGCGTGACGACCCCCACGACGTCGTGCAGCGACTCGAGCGTCACGTCCCGCACGTCGTGGCCGCCGACGAGAACGACGCCCTCGGTGGCGTCGTAGAGCCTGCCGACCAGGCTGGTGATCGTGGTCTTTCCGGCGCCGGACGGGCCGACCAGCGCCGTCATCGTGCCGGGCGCGACCCGGAACGACACGTCGTGGAGCACCTGCTGGCTGGGCGCCTGGTCGAGCACGGCGACGGACTCGAGCGAGGCCAGCGAGACCTCGTCGGCGGTCGGGTAGCGGAACGAGACGCCGCGCAGCTCGACGTCCGAGGGGCCACGCGCGAGCCGCAGGGCGTCCGGCTTCTCGTCGATCATCGGTGGCAGGTCGAGGACCTCGAAGACGCGCTCGAAGCTCACCAGCGCCGTCATCACGTCGACCTGGACGTTGGACAGCGCGGTCATCGGGCCGTAGAGGCGGCTGAGCAGGGCCGCGAGGGCGACGAGCGTGCCGATCTCGAGGGTGCCATCGATCGCCAGCAGGCCACCGATGCCGTAGACCAGCGCCGTGGCGAGCGACGCCACCAGGGCGAGACCGGTGAAGAACACCCGGCCGTACATCGCCTGCTTGATGCCGATGTCGCGCACCCGGCCCGCCTTGTGGGCGAACGCGTCGGACTCGTCGTCGAGGCGGCCGAAGATCTTGACGAGCAGCGCGCCGGAGACGTTGAACCGCTCGGTCATCGTGGTGCCCATCGACGCGTTGAGCTGCATCGCCTCACGGGTGATGTCCTGCAGCTTGCGGCCCACCCACCGGGCCGGCAGGAGGAACAGCGGGGTGAGCAGCAGCGCGCCCAGGGTGATCTGCCAGGACAGGATCAGCATCGTGATGACGACGAGCACCAGGCCGATGATGTTGGACACGACGGAGGACAGGGTGGACGTGAACGCCTGCTGGGCGCCCACCACGTCGGTGTTGAGCCGGCTGACCAGGGCACCGGTCTGGGTGCGGGTGAAGAACGCGACCGGCATCCGCTGCACGTGGGCGAACACCCGCGTGCGCAGGTCGTAGATCAGGCCCTCACCGACCCGGGAGGACAGCCAGCGCTGCACCAGCGTGAGCAGCGCGTCGAACACCGCCAGGCCGGCGATGACCAGAGCCACAGTGATGACGACGCCCCGGTCGCCCTTGGTGACCCCCTCGTCGATGATGACCTTGAACAGCAGCGGCAACGCCACGACCAGCATCGCGTCGAGCACGACCAGGAAGAGGAAGAAGCCGATGTCATGCCGGTAGGGCCGGGCGAACCCGGCGATGCGCCGGACGGTCCCCGGCGCGAGCTTCTTCTTCGCGACGTCGCCGTCGCGGGTCAGCGACCGCAGCGCCATCCACGGTCCGTGGCTCATCGACACCGGCGCCTCCCTGTAATGATCGTTACAAGGTGGGCAACACCGCGCCGACGGTGCTGCTTCCCTGGCCGCACGGTACGCCGGGCCACCGACAGGTGCGCCAAGAGCGAACAACCGAGCTCCGCACGAATGATCACGGTTACGTGATCATCTGACCCTGACCGCGGCAAACTAGCCACGGTCACGGTCCAATGATCACGCTGGCGTGATCATTTCCGCCGGGGGCAGGGCGGGGGTCAGAAGGCGGAGACGCCGGTGAGGGCGCGGCCGATCAGCAGCTTCTGGATCTCGCTGGTGCCCTCGTAGAGGGTGGTGACCCGGGCGTCCCGCAGGTACTTCGCGGCCGGGTACTCCTCGACGTACCCGTATCCCCCGTGCACCTGGATGCAGGCGTTCGCCACCCGCACCGACGCCTCGGTCGCGAACAGCTTGGCCTTGGACGCGGCCAGCGAGTAGCTCTCGCCGCGCGCCTTGAGGTCGGCGACTGCCCAGGTCAGCAGCCGGGACGCGTCCACGTCGACGGCCGACGTGGCGAGCATGTCCTGCACCAGCTGGTGGGCCGCGATCGGCTTGCCGAACTGCTCCCGCGACCCGGCGTAGGCGACCATGGCGTCCAGCGCGGCCTGGGCGACGCCGGTGCACGACGCCGCGATCGACATCCGCCCGTCGTCCAGTGCCGAGAGGGCCACCTTGAGCCCGTCGCCCTCCCCACCGAGAAGTGCCTCGGGACCCACCTCGACGTCCTCGAGCACCAGCTCGGCCGTGTCGCAGGAGCGGAGCCCGAGCTTGCCGTGCAGCGGGTTGGCGGTGAAGCCGGGCCGGTCGGTCGGCACCAGGAACGCCGACACGCCGCGGGCACCCGGCCCGCCGGTCCGGGCCATCACCAGCGCGACACCGGCGATGGAACCGTTGGTGATGAACACCTTGCGGCCGCTCAGGCGCCAGCCGCCGCCCGGCGCCCGCTCAGCGGTCGCGCGCAGGTCGGCGGGGTTGGACCCGTGGTCCGGCTCGGTCAGCCCGAAGCAGCCGAGCACCTCACCGGTGGCCATCTTCGGCAGCCACTGCTCGCCTTGCTCCTCGCTGCCCCAGCGGGCGACCGACCCGGCGACCAGCCCCAGGTGGACCGACATGATCGAACGCACGTTGGCGTCGCCGCGTGCCAGCTCCTCGATGAACAGGCAGTAGGTCAGCGGGTCGGCGCCGCCGCCGCCGTACTTCTCCGGCACGGTCATGCCCACGAACCCGGTCTGCCGCAGGCCGTCGAGCGCCTCCTGCGGGAACCGTTCCTCCCGGTCGTTGCGCTGGGCGTGTGGCGTGACGACCTCCTCGACCCACTCCCGTACGGCGGTGCGTACGGCCTGCTGGTCGTCGGACAGTGCCAGGTCCACTACCGGTCCCTACTCGCACCGGCCGCCAGCTCGCGCAGCCGCCTGGCCTGGGCGGCGCGCTCGGCCGCCCGTTGTTCGGCGTAGGTGTTGCCGGGAGCCGCCCGCAGTAGCGCGGCCGTCTCGCGTACGGCGCCCGCCGGCGCGGCGACGAGGGCCGCCGCGAGGTCGGTCGCCGCCGCGTCGAGGTCGGCGCGGGGCACCACGACTTCGGCCAACCCCAGCCGCACCGCCTCCTCCGCACCCACCCATCGGCCGGTCGCGCAGATCTCCAGGGCGCGGGGATAGCCCACGAGGTCGACCAGCGGCTTGGTGCCGCCGAGGTCCGGCACCAGGCCCATGCTCGGCTCCCGCATGCTGAACCGGGCGTCGTCGGCCACCACGCGCAGGTCGCACGCCAGCGCAAGCTGGAACCCGGCCCCCACCGCGTGCCCACCGACGGCTGCGATCGACACCACCCGGTCGTCCCGCCACCACGAGAAGGCGCGCTGGAAGCCGTCGATGGTCGCGTCCAGCTCGGCGTCGTCGAGCGCCGCCAGCGCCACCAGGCCTGGTTCGCCGTCGGCGCCGTCCGGGCCGAGCATCGCCAGGTCCAGCCCGGCCGAGAAGGACGGGCCCTCGGCGCGCAGCACCACCACCCTCACGCCGTCGGCGAGCAACCGCTCGCCCAGCGCGGCCAGGGCCCGCCAGGTGCGGGGGGTCTGCGCGTTGCGCCGCTCCGGCCGGTCCAGCGTGACCGTGGCGATGTCGCCGTCGCACACCAGCCGGAGACCGTCGGTCGCGTCGTCGCCGCTAGCGCCTGTCCTGGGCTCTTCGTCGTCCCCGGGTGCAGCGCTCAGGACTTCTTGCTCCGGGTCGCCCCGCCGCGTCCGCGAAGCGGCACCCCCGACTCGCTGAGCATCCGGTGGACGAACCCGTAGGACCGCCCGGTCTCGGACGCCAGCGATCGGATGCTCGACCCCGAGGTGTACTTGCGCTTGAGGTCGGCCGCCAGCCTCGTCCGCTCGCCGCCCGTGATCCGGGCGCCCTTCTTGAGCTCGGCCACGTCTGCCTCCTTCGTCGGAAGTTCGCGCCTGGCTATCGGTCATGATCGTCGCATCTTCGCGGTTGCGCCAGGCCCGGGGGCCCGTAGATCGGTGCCGGCGGGTCAGGCGAGCGCGACCAGGTCGGCGTAGTCCTCGTTCCAGAGGTCCTCGACGCCGTCGGGCAGCAGGATCAGCCGTTCGGGGGCGAGCGCGTCGACGGCGCCCTCGTCGTGGGTGACCAGGATCACCGCACCCCGGTAGGTGCGCAGGGCCCCCAGGATCTCCTCGCGGCTGGCCGGATCGAGGTTGTTGGTCGGCTCGTCCAGCATCAGGACGTTCGCGCTGGACACGACCAGGGTCGCGAGCGCCAGGCGCGTCTTCTCCCCGCCGGAGAGCACCGCCGCCGGCTTGTCGACGTCGTCGCCGGTGAACAGGAAGGAGCCCAGGATCCGACGCAGCTCGACCTCGGCGACGTCGGGCGCCGCCGAGCGCATGTTCTCCAGCACCGTGCGTGCGGGGTCGAGCGTCTCGTGCTCCTGCGCGTAGTAGCCGATCTTGAGACCGTGACCGGGCACGACCGCGCCCGTGTCGGCGGGCTCGACACCGGCGAGCAGGCGCAGCAGCGTCGTCTTTCCGGCGCCGTTGAGACCGAGGATGACGACCCGGCTGCCACGGTCGACGGCCAGGTCGACGTCGGTGAACACCTCGAGCGAGCCGTAGGACTTCGACAGTCCCTCGGCGGACAGCGGCGTACGTCCGCACGGCGCGGGCTCCGGGAAGCGCAGCTTGGCGACCCGGTCGGAGCGGCGCACCTCGTCCAGGCCGGACAGCAGCCGCTGGGCCCGCTTGTCCATGCTCTGCGCTGCCCTGGCCTTGGTGGCCTTGTAACGCATGCGGTCGGCCTGGGCCTTGAGCGCGGCCGCCTGCTTCTCGGCGTTCGCCCGCTCCCGCTTGCGGCGGCGCTCGTCGGTCTCCCGCTGGGCCAGGTAGCCCGACCAGCCGACGTTGTAGAGGTCGAGCTCGGCCCGGTTGGCGTCGAGGTGGAACACCCGGTTGACGGCGTGCCCGAGCAGGCCGACGTCGTGGCTGATCACGACGAGTCCGCCCTTGTAGGCCTTCAGGTAGTCACGCAGCCAGACGATCGAGTCGGCGTCGAGGTGGTTCGTCGGCTCGTCCAGCAGGAGCGTCGCGTCCGCACCGGTGCTGGAGAACAGGATCCGCGACAGCTCGACCCGCCGCCGCTGACCGCCGGAGAGGGTGTGCAGCGGCTGGTCCAGCACCCGCTCGGGCAGTCCCAGGCTGGACGCGATCGCGGCGGCCTCGCTCTCGGCGGCGTAACCACCGGCGGCCTGGAACTCCGTCTCCAGCCGGGCGTATCGGCTCATCGCCCGGTCGTGGGTGTCCGGGTCGGCGCTGGCCATCTCGCCCTCGGCGTCGCGCATCCGCCGCAGGACGGCGTCGAGGCCCCGGGCCGAGAGGATGCGCTCGCGCGCCCGTACGTCGAGGTCGCCGGTGCGCGGGTCCTGCGGGAGATATCCGACCGGTCCGGCACGGGTCACCTGGCCGGCCGCGGGCTGGGTCTCCCCGGACAGCACCCTGGTCAGGGTCGTCTTGCCGGCGCCGTTGCGGCCGACCAGGCCGACGCGGTCACCCGAGGCGATCCGGAACGCGGTGGGGCCGAGCAGCAGGCGCGGGCCAGCGCGGAGCTCGAGGCCGGTGGCGGTGATCACGTGGGGTTCCTTCGTCGTCGTCCGGCGGCTGGTCGCCCAGGGCTGTGAGCGCCGTGGTCACGACGGCGGCGAGGCCATGGGTGCATTCTAGGCGCCTCATCCGATTGCGGAGGCGGCAGTGAGCTTCTCGGACCAGGACGTCGACGTCACCGGTGTCGACGACCGGCGCGGGCGCGGCGGGGGCGCGGTGGCGATCGGAGGTGGCGGTGGCATCGTCGGCCTGCTGGTCCTGCTGGCGTACCTGTTCCTCGGCGGCGGCGACCCGTCCCAGCTGGTGCCCCAGGACGGGCAGGTGCAGGGCGAGGGCACGAACGAGTCGGCCGGGCAGCTGGCCCAGCGGTGCAACTCCGAGGGGGCGATCGAGCGGTACGACGACTGCTATCTCATCAAGGTCTACAACGAGATCAACGAAACCTGGGACGCGGAGCTGTCCCGCCGTGGCGGAGGCTACGAGCAGCCCCGGCTTGCCTTCTTCGAGCAGGGGGTTCAGACCGGCTGCGGGAACGCCTCCTCGCAGGTGGGGCCGTTCTACTGCCCGCCGGACCAGGAGATCTTCATCGACATCGGCTTCCTCAAGCAGCTGCAGCAGCGGTTCGGCGCCGAGGGGCGGTTCGCCGCGGCGTACATCATGGCCCACGAGGCCGGCCACCACCTGCAGACGCTGTTCGGCACCGAGCGGGAGGTCCGCCAGGCGCAGCAGCAGGACCCGTCACGCCAGAAGGAGCTGTCGATCGCGCTCGAGCTGCAGGCCGACTGCTATGCCGGCGTCTGGAGCAAGCTGTCCGACGAGCGGGGCAACGTGTCGGTGAGCGAGGCCCAGCTGGACCAGGCGATCGGCGCCGCCGAGGCCGTCGGCGACGACCGCATCCAGCAGAAGACCCAGGGCAGGGTCGACCCCGAGTCGTGGACGCACGGCTCCGCGCAGCAGCGCAAGGAATGGTTCCTGCGCGGCTTCCGGACCGGCGACGTCAACGCCTGCGACACCTTCGGCGGCTAGGAGCTGCACGCGCCCGGCAGGCGGGGCTGGTGGGTCAGACGTTGAAGCCGAGCGCGCGCAGCTGCTCGCGACCCTCGTCGGTGATCTTGTCGGGGCCCCATGGCGGCATCCAGACCCAGTTGATGCGCGCCTCGGACACCAGGCCGGCCAGGGCGGAGTTGGTCTGGTCCTCGATCACGTCCGTCAGCGGACAGGCCGCCGAGGTCAGCGTCATGTCGAGGGTGGCGACGTTGGCGTCGTCGACGTGCACGCCGTAGACCAGGCCGAGGTCGACGACGTTGATGCCCAGCTCGGGGTCGACGACGTCGCGCATGGCCTCCTCGACGTCCTCGACCTTCGCCGGGCCGGCGGGGTTCGTGGCGGTCTCCGTGCTCATGCGGACTCCTCCGTCATCTTCGTCATCTCTTCGGTGCCGAGGGCGCGGGCGGTCGCGTCCTTCCACGCCATCCAACCCAGCAGCGCGCACTTGATCCGTGCCGGGTAGCGGGACACGCCCGCGAACGCCACGGCGTCCTCGAGGACGTCCTCGTCGGGGTCGGCCTCACCCTTGGACTGCATGAGCGCGAGGAACTCGTCGTAGGCCCTGGTCGCGTCGTCGAGCGACCGCCCCACCACCAGGTCCGTCATGACCGACGTCGACGCCTGCGAGATCGAGCAGCCGAGCGAGTCGTAGGACACGTCCTCGACGACGCCGTCCGACATCAGCACCCGCAGCGTCACCTCGTCGCCGCAGGTGGGGTTGACGTGGTGCACCTCGGCGTCGAACGGGTCGCGCAGGCCCTTGTGGTGCGGCGTGCGGTAGTGGTCGAGGATGATCTCCTGGTAGAGCGACTCGAGCTTCACAGCGTCGCCCCCCGGAAGAAGCGCGCGACGTGCTCGAGCCCGCCGACGAGCGCGTCGACCTCGGCCGGCGTCGTGTAGAGGTAGAACGACGCGCGGGTGGTGGCGGGCACGCCGTAGCGCTGGCACACGGGCCGCGCGCAGTGGTGCCCCACGCGTACGGCGATGCCGAGCTCGTCGAGGACCTGGCCGACGTCGTGGGGGTGCAGGTCGCCCAGGGCGAAGGAGATGGCTGCGCCCCGGTCGACGGCCGTGTAGGGCCCGATGATGCGCAGCCCCTCGACGGCCTGCAGCCGGCCCAGCGCGTAGGAGGTGATCGCCTGCTCGTGGGCGTGCACCGCCTCCATGCCGAGCGAGGACAGGTAGTCGACGGCCGCGCCCAGACCGACGGCCTGGGCGATGGGCGGAGTCCCGGCCTCGAACTTGTGCGGCACCGGCGCGTAGGTCGACGAGGCCATCGTGACCATCTCGATCATCTCGCCGCCGCCGAGGAACGGGGGCAGCTCCTCGAGCAGGTCCCTGCGGCCCCACAGCACGCCGATGCCGGTCGGGCCGCACATCTTGTGCCCGGTGAACGCGACCAGGTCGGCTCCCAGCGCCTGCACGTCCAACGGCATGTGCGGCGCGGCCTGCGAGGCGTCGACGACGACGAGCGCCCCGACCTCGCGGGCCCGGCGGATGATCTCCGCGGCCGGGTTGACGGTGCCGAGGATGTTGGAGACCAGCACGAACGACACGACCTTGGTGCGTTCGGTGATGACGGTGTCGATGTCGGACAGGTCGAGACGGCCGTCGTCGGTGAGGCCGAACCACTTCAGCGTCGCGCCGGTGCGCTGGCTGACCAGCTGCCACGGCACGATGTTGGAGTGGTGCTCCATCTCGGTGATGACGACCTCGTCACCCTCCCGGATGCCACGCGGCTGCGCCGACCACGCGATGGTGTTGGCAGCCAGGTTGAGCGCCTCCGAGGAGTTCTTGGTGAAGACCACCTCGGCCCGGTCGGCCGCGTTCACGAAGCGCGCGACCTTGTCGCGGGCGCCCTCGTAGAGGGCCGTGGCCTCCTCGGCCAGCGCGTGGATGCCACGGTGCACGTTGGCGTTGTGCCGCGTGTAGTAGCCGTCGAGCGCGTCGAGCACCTGCCGCGGCTTCTGCGAGGTGGCCGCGTTGTCGAGGTAGACCAGCGGCC
>JBOGDY010000051.1:0-10528 GCA_050742955.1 Actinomycetes bacterium
TGATCTGGGCCGGAGCCATCACCGTCTCCGTACAGGGGCTGCGCAAGGACAGCCGCGAGCAGCGCGAGCTGCTGGACGGCACCAAGCCCGAGGAGGTCCCCGCGGCCTGACCTCCGGGCCTGACCGGCCGGTCACGCCGAACCCCTTTCCTCGGACTCGATCGCCTGCTACCGATGAGAACGGCGCCGCAGCACGGTCTACCCTGTCGACCGCCGTGCGGCTGGCTGCGGACCTCGGAAGGAGCAGGGGATGAGCGGAGTACGGGTACTGGCTGGTACGCGGAAGGGCGCCTTCGTCCTGACGTCGGACGGGAAGCGGGAGAAGTGGGACGTCAGCGGACCGCACTTCGCGGGCTGGGAGATCTACCACCTGAAGGGGTCTCCCGCTGACCCGAACCGGATCTACGCATCACAGACCAGCGGCTGGTTCGGCCAGGTGATCCAGCGCTCCGACGACGGCGGCGCGACGTGGGACGCGGTCGGCAACGACTTCACGTACGACGGAGTCCCCGGCGAGCACCAGTGGTACGACGGGTCGTTGCGGCCCTGGTCCTTCACCCGCGTGTGGCACCTCGAGCCGTCGCTGCACGATGCGGAGACGGTCTACGCCGGCGTCGAGGACGCGGCCCTGTTCAAGTCCACCGACGGTGGCAAGCAGTGGGCCGAGCTGTCCGGCTTGCGCAAGCACGACACCGGCCCGCAGTGGCAGCCCGGGGCGGGCGGCATGTGCCTGCACACGGTCATCGAGCACCCGAGCGATCCGGACCGGCTCTTCGTCGCCATCTCCGCGGCAGGCGCCTTCCGCAGCACGGACGGCGGAGAGACCTGGCAGCCGATCAACAAGGGCCTGCGTTCCGGCGAGATCCCCGACCAGGACTCCGAGGTCGGCCACTGTGTCCACCGCATCGCCTTGCACAAGTCCAACCCAGACGTTCTGTACATGCAGAAGCACTGGGACGTGATGCGCAGCAAGGACGGAGGCGACACCTGGCAGGAGGTCAGCGGCAACCTGCCCAGCGACTTCGGCTTCCCGATCGAGGTCCACGCACACGAGCCGGAAACCATCTACGTCGTGCCGATCAAGACCGACTCGGAGCACTATCCGCCAGAGGGGAAGCTGCGCGTCTACCGCAGCCGGACGGGCGGCGACGAGTGGGAGGCGCTGACGCAGGGCCTGCCGCAGAGCGACTGCTATGTCAACGTGCTGCGCGACGCGATGGCGGTCGACTCGCTGGAGTCGTGCGGGGTCTACTTCGGCACCACCGGGGGTCAGGTCTACGCGTCCTCGGACTCGGGTGACAGCTGGGCGCCTATCGTCCGGGACCTTCCGCCCGTGCTGTCCGTCGAAGTCCAGACGCTGCCGTGATCCGGGTCGTGCTCCCGGCGCACCTGCGGACGATCGCCCGCATCGACGGCGAGGTGGAGCTCGCCGTCGATGGTGACATCACCCAGCGCGCGGTGCTCGACGCGCTCGAGGACCGCTACCCCAAGCTGCGCGGGACCATCCGCGACCAGGCCACCCAGCAACGCCGCGCGTTCGTGCGGTTCTTCGCCTGCGAGGAGGACCTGTCCCACGAACCGCCGGACGCTCCACTGCCCGACGCCGTCGCGAAGGGGTCCGAGCCCTTCATGGTGGTCGGCGCCATGGCGGGCGGCTGAGCCCGCCGCGGAGAGGCACCCGGCGCACCTGGACGAGTCAGGCCGCGTCCTGGGTCTTGCGGGGGCGGCCACGGGGCCGTTTGCGGGCGATGATCACACCGTTCTGGAAGATCTCGCCACCCCAGACGCCCCAGGGCTCCCCCCGCTCGATCGCACCTGCCAGGCACTCCGCACGCAAGGGGCAGCGGCGGCAGAGCTCCTTGGCGACCTCGAGGTCGGCCGGGGACTCCGCGAACCACAGCTCGGGGTCCTCGATGCCGCAGGGAGTCGGTGCCGGGGCGCTGGCCGCCCGACGCTGCCGCGGCAGGTGAAGGTCGGAGACGGACGACGGTCTGCTCATCCTGCGACCTAGAACGGCAGCGGGCGACCGGACGGGCTGCGGAGATCGAGCTCCCCGAGCTCCACGAGCACCTGGCGGCGCTGCTTCACGGTCCTCACGGTGCGCATCTGGAGTCACCTCATCCCCTTTGCTCACGCGATCGACGCTAGCGGGCGGCACCGACAGTTCCGGTCCTCCGGCTTGCGTCACTCCTGGTGGCTGGTGCCCTGTAGCTGTCGAAGAGTTGGACCGCCAGATGGCCCGGAACTCATCGGTCACCAGTCCAAGCGGCGCGACCACTTGCGCATGATCAACGGCGAGGGTTGGGACCCAGGGTTGAGCGACCCCTGGGCCGGTCCTGCGACCCGGGGGATGGGTGCGAGCTGCGAGCCCGCTCGACCTCAGTCGCGCTTGTTGCCCTGCGGGTGCTCCACCGATGCGTCCGGCCCTGGGAACACCAGCGCCTCGTGGCCGTCGTCGTGGCGGACGAGGTAGGGCGGCTCCCCGTCCTGCCCGCGAATCTCGATGATCTCGGACGTCTGGTCGGGGGTGCCGACCACCCGGCCGTGCACGTGCAACCGGTCACCCACCACTGCGCGCATGACAGCTCCTCTCACGGGTCTCGTCCAGCAGCCTGCACCTTCCGACCCGCCTGGCGGAAGGGCTACCACCCGGCGCGAGAGGCGTGACCGGGCCGCCTGAGAGGGTGGCCGACGTGACTACTGCGCTGATCACCGGGGCCACGTCCGGCATCGGCCACGCCTTCGCGCGACGGTTGGCCGCCGACGGACACGCCCTGGTGCTGGTCGCCCGCAGCTCCGAACGCCTGGACCACGTGGCGGCGGAGCTGCGATCGGCGTACGGCGTGGACGTGGAGGTGCTGCCTGCCGACCTGGTCGACGACGCCGGGTGCCGTGCGGTCGAGTCCCGGCTCGCCGACCCGGCGCGCCCGGTCGACCTGCTGGTCAACAACGCCGGCTTCACGCTCGGCCGCCACTTCGTCACCGGCGACATCGACGACGAGGAGCGGATGCTGCGGGTGCTGGTGCGCGCGGTGCTCCGGCTGACCCGGGCCGCCGTCACCGGAATGATCAGCAGGCGCCGGGGCGCGGTCATCAACGTGTCCTCCGTGGCGGGCTTCGTGCCGCAGAGCACCTACAGCGCGGCCAAGGCCTGGGTCACCGCGTTCAGCCTGGGCCTGTCGGGTGACCTCCACGGGACCGGCGTCCGGGTGCTGGCCCTGTGTCCCGGGTTCACCCACACCGAGTTCCACGAGCGGGCCGAGGTGGACATGACCCGCACGCCGGAGTGGATGTGGCTGGACGCCGCCAAGGTCGTGGACGACGCGTTGGCCGACCTCGCCAGGGACGCCGTCGTGAGCGTCCCCGGGGCGCAGTACAAGGCGATCGTCGCTCTCGCCCGCCACGCCCCGGCCCGCGCGGTGGCCTACGCGGCCCGCAGGGTGCGCGGCACCCGGCGGGGGCGCTGACCTATCCCATCAGCTCCTTGTACTGGTCGATGACCACGAACACGGACAGCACGCCGAAGAGGGCGAACGCCCAGATCAGCGCGGCCAGGCGGTAGGACCGGATGCGCAGCTGCGGCGCCAGCGCCTTGCGGTTCAGGCGGATGAGCAGCGCCGAGTAGATGAACATCTGCATGCCGCCGATGCAGGCCGCGATGACAGCGAGCACGAGCGGAGCGGACAGGCCGACGATGAGCAGTACGACGCAGCCCAGGGCCACCAGGGCCCACACCAGCGCGAAGTAGATGCGGCTCTCCGAGATCGACGAGTCACGGAGGTAGGTGGTCTTGATCATGTCGGCGTTGAGGCGGCAGACGTAGTCGCAGATGCCGACCGCCGAAGCGAACAGCGAGAGCGCGCCGATGCTCCAGAACAGGCCCTGGAACCACTCGCCGACCTCTGCGGCCAGCACCTGTCCCTCGACCTCCAGGAAGCCGATGTCGTCGGGAAGGTTTTCCCGGCCGAAGACAGTGGCGTAGGACAGCAGCGACATGAAGGTGATCGTCACGAACGTGATCAGGCCGAACGTCAGGGCCTGCTCGGTGTTGGCGAGCTTCCACCAGCGGCGCCACCGGGTCATGTTCTCGTCGGTGGGCTCGAAGACGTAGCCGATCCCCGGAACCGCCTCGTCCTTCCCGGTCAGCGGGCTGACGATCCTCGGGATGTAGGCACCCATCCCGAAGCCCTTGTCGCGGATCCAGTTCGACTGGCACAGGTTCTGCCCGCCTCCCGCCCCGGCGAACGCCAGGGCCGCGAGGATCGTCGCGAACCCGAGCTCGTCGATCACGCCGCCGGTCTCGGCGATGCCGGAGACTCCTTGCGGCAGGTCCTGCCACGCGGTCGCGCCGATGGCGGCGAGGCTGGCGACGAGCACGAGGATGGCGACGGCCGCGACCTTGACCATCTCGATCTTCTCGAGGGCGAGGTAGACGACCGGTGCCAGGGTCAGGATGACGCCGACCGCGACCAGGATGGCCACCGAGATGACGGGGACGCTGCCGCCGAACATGTAGGTGATCAGCGTGGCCGACCCGGTCGCCCAGGCGGGCCACATGTTGGCGAGGAAGGTCGTGAAGCCGAAGAACAGTCCCCAGTGCTTGCCGAACCTGCTGAAGCCGGTCAGCGCGGTCTCGCCGGTGGCGAGCGTGTAGCGCTCGACCTCCATGTTGATGAAGAACTGGGTGACGACGCCGACGACCGCTGCCCACAGGAACACGAGGCCGACCTGGCTGGCGATGTAGGGGAAGATGATGAACTCGCCCGTGGCCAGACCGACCCCCGCCATCACCAACCCGGGACCGATGACCCGCTTGAACGACAGCGGCGGTTCGGGCAGGTCCCGGACCTGCACGGCCGGCAGGTTCTTGCTCGGCAGCGCTGCGGCGACGTCGATGTCGGGGCGGTATGTCGTGGTCATGGCGGTGTTCGCCTCCACTTCGGGACAGCTGTCGACCTAGGGCATACCGCGCCGGGAATAAGCCCTAAACACCGATCTCGTCACTTTTTGGGCTAGAGGCCTGACATCAGGCCGGTTGAGCCGCAGCCGATCCGCTAGCGACGCAGCGTGTGCAGTCGTTCGATCGCCTCGTCGAGGACCTCGGCGCGCTTGCAGAAGGCGAAGCGGACCAGCGGGCGACCGGCCTCCTGGTCGTCGTAGAACACCTGGTGCGGGATGGCCACGACGCCGCAGGCGTGCGGCAGCTCCCGGCAGAACTCGACCCCGTCGGTGTGTCCCAGCGGGCGGACGTCGGCGGTGACGAAATATGTGCCGGCCGGTTCGAAGACCTCCAGGCCCACGTCGCGCAGTCCGGTGCACAGCCGGTCGCGCCGGTCCCGCAGGCTGCGCCGCAGACCGGCGAAGTAGTCGTCGCCGAGCCGCAGCCCCACCGCGACGGCCGGCTGGAACGGCGCGCCGGACACGAACGTCAGGAACTGCTTGGCGGTGAGCACCGCGTTCACCAGGTGGGCGGGTCCGACGGCCCAGCCGACCTTCCAGCCGGTGAAGGAGAACGTCTTTCCGGCGGAGCTGATCGTCAGGGTGCGCTCCCACATGCCCGGCAGCGTGGCGAGTGGGATGTGCGCCACGTCGTACGTCATGTGCTCGTAGACCTCATCGGTGACGACCAGCAGGTCGCGCTCGACCGCCAGGTCGGCCACCGCCTGAAGCTCGGCGCGGCTGAGCACGGCCCCGGTCGGGTTGTGGGGTGAGTTGAGCAGGATGAGCCGGGTCCGGTCGGTGACGGCGGCCCGCAGCCGGTCGACGTCGAGGGCGAAGTCCGGCGGTCGCAGCGTGACCGGGACCCGTCGTCCCCCGGCCATCGCGATCCCCGCCGCGTAGGAGTCGTAGAACGGTTCGAGGGCGACCACCTCGTCGCCGGGGTCGACCAGCCCGAGGAGGGCGGCCGCGATCGCCTCGGTCGCACCCGTGGTGACCACGACCTCGGTCGCCGGGTCGACCACCAGCCCGTAGAAGCGGTGCTGGTGCTCGGCCACCGCGGCGCGCAGGTCGGGCGTCCCGGGGCCGGGCGGGTACTGGTTGACGCCGCCCCGGATCGCGGCCACCGCGGCGTCGGCCACGGCCGCCGGACCGTCGGTGTCGGGGAACCCCTGTCCCAGGTTCACCGAGCCGGTGGCGAGCGCCAGGGCGGACATCTCGGCGAAGATCGTCGTGCCCAGGCCGTGCAGCCGGTGCGCGAGGACGACGTCGGTGCGGGTCGACATGCACCCACCCTGACACGCGCCCGTCCCGAGCCGGGAGAGCGCCCGCCGGCCGGTGCACCGTCGAAGATCACCCGAGGGCTTCCCCCGCCGCCGTGCGCGTGGTTGGCTGCGAACGTAGCGACACCTCGGGCCGATGCCGTCCCCGACGCCACCGGACCCGTCGTCCTCCAGCGGTACGACGAGGGAGTGTGGTCATGGTCGGCATCCAGGTCACGGTCGACGGGCAACGTCGCGAGGACGACGTCGAACCCAGGCTGCTGCTCGTGCACTACCTGCGGGACACCGTCGGGCGGGTCGGCACCGTCGTCGGCTGCGACACGAGCAACTGCGGTGCCTGCACGGTCCATCTCGACGGGCGCAGCGTGAAGTCCTGCAGCGTCCTTGCCGTCCAGGCCGACGGTGGTGAGGTGACCACGATCGAGGGCGTCGCGAACGGTGAGTGGCACCCGGTGCAGGCGGCGTTCAAGGAGTGCCACGCGCTGCAGTGCGGCTACTGCACGCCCGGCATGGTGATGGCCGCGATCGACCTGCTCAACGACAACCCGGACCCGTCCGAGGACGAGATCCGGCACGGGCTCGAGGGCAACCTGTGCCGCTGCACGGGCTACCAGAACATCGTCAAGGCCGTGCAGACCGCCGCGGGAGGCTCCCGATGACCGACACCGCACAGCGCGAGGCCGCCGTCGGCCGGCCGCTGCGCCGCAAGGAGGACGCGCGCCTGCTGACCGGGCGCACGACCTGGACCGACAACGTCACGGTGCCCGGCATGCTGCACATGGCGATCCTGCGCAGCCCGATGGCCCACGCCCGGATCAGCCGCATCGACGTCTCGCCGGCACTCGCACGACCGGGGGTCACAGCCGCCTTCTCCGCCGTCGAGCTCGGGGCCAAGCTCGGGTCCCAGCCGTGCGTCTGGCCGGTCACCGACGACATCAAGATCCCGGCCTTCCCGCCCCTGGCGACCGGCGAGGTGCGGTTCGTCGGCGAGGCGGTCGCGGTCGTGGTGGCCTCAGACCGCTACACCGCCGCCGACGCGCTCGAGGCGATCGAGGTGGACTACGAGCCGTTGCCGCCGGTGCTCGACATGCGGGCGGCGATCGCCGACGGAGCGGACCTCGTCCACTCGGACCTGGGCACCAACTCGTCGTACACCTGGAAGCTGGGCGGCGGTGACTACGAGGCGGCCAAGGCCAAGGCCGACCGGGTGTTCACCCGTCGCTACGTCAACCAGCGGCTGATCCCGATGGCGATGGAGCCGCGCGCCGTGGTCGCGGCGCCGGGCGGCGAGGGCGCGCTGACCCTGTGGTCGTCGACGCAGATCCCGCACATCGTGCGCGTCCTGCTCTCGCTGACGGCCGGCATCCCGGAGAACAAGCTGCGGGTCGTCGCGCCGGACGTCGGCGGCGGCTTCGGCTCCAAGCTGCAGTACTACCGCGAGGAGCAGATCGCGTCCGTCGTGGCGCTCGAGATCGGGCGCCCGGTCAAGTGGGTCGAGAGCCGCAGCGAGAACGCCCAGGCCACCCACCACGGCCGGGACCAGCTGCAGGAGATCGAGGTCGCGCTCACCAACGACGGCAAGCTGCTCGGGATGCGCGTCGACCTGCTCGCCAACATGGGCGCGTACATGATGATCATCTCGCCCGGCATCCCGATCCTGGGCGCGTGGATGTACAACTCCATCTACAAGCTGGAGGCCTACGACTTCACCGTCACAGGAGTCTTCACCACGACCACGCCCACCGACGCCTACCGGGGGGCGGGCCGGCCAGAGGCGACGTACGCCGTGGAGCGGCTGATGGACGACCTGGCCGCCGAGCTGGGCATGGACCCGCTGGAGCTGCGCCGGAAGAACTGGATCGAGAACACCGAGTTCCCATTCGACACCGTCTCGGGCATGACCTACGACAGCGGCAACTACGAGGCCGCCACCGACAAGGCCGTCGCCGCGTTCGACTACGACGGGCTCCGGGCCGAGCAGACGAAGCGTCGCGAGTCCAAGGACCCGGTGCAGCTCGGCATCGGTGTCTCGACCTACACCGAGATGTGCGGCCTGGCCCCCTCCCGGATCCTCTCCGCGCTGAAGTACGTCGCCGGCGGCTGGGAGCACGCCACCATCCGGGTGCTGCCGACCGGCGTGGTGGAGCTGGTCACCGGCACGTCCCCGCACGGGCAGGGACACGTGACGGCGTGGAGCCAGATCGCCGCCGACCAGCTGGGCGTCGACCCGGACGCCATCACGGTCATCCACGGGGACACCGCGACCTCGCCGTACGGCATGGACACCTACGGCTCGCGGTCGCTCGCGGTCGGGGGGATCGCGGTGTTCGAGGCCGCGCAGCGGCTGGTGGAGAAGGCGAAGGTCGTCGCCGCGCACATGCTGGAGGCGGACCCTCGCGACCTCGAGTTCGCCGACGGTGCCTTCAGCGTCAAGGGCACCCCCGGGTCGGCGAAGACGATCCAGGAGGTCGCGTTCGAGGCGTTCACGTCGCACGACCTGCCGGACGGCGTGGAGCCGACGCTGCAGGCCCAGTCGACCGTCGACCCGCAGGTGTTCTCCTTCCCGCACGGCACCCACCTGTGCGCGGTGGAGGTCGACACCGAGACCGGGATGACCAAGATCCGGTCCTACGTGTGCGTCGACGACATCGGCAAGGTGATCAACCCGATGATCGTCGAGGGCCAGGTGCACGGCGGGATCGCCCAGGGCATCGCGCAGGCGCTCTACGAGGAGGCCGTCTACGACGCCGAGGGCAACCTGGTCACCGGCAGCCTCGTCGATTACCTGGTGCCGGCCGCGCCCGACCTGCCGTCGTTCACCACCGACCGGACCGAGACGCCGGCCACGACGAACCCGTTGGGGGTGAAGGGGGTCGGCGAGGCCGGGACGATCGCGTCGACACCGGCTGTGGTCAACGCCGTGGTGGACGCGCTGCGGCCCTTCGGTGTCGACGACGTGCGGATGGCCTGCACGCCGGAGCGGGTCTGGCGGGCGATCCAGGACGCGTCCAGCGGTGGCGAGAGGGCGGCCGACCGGACGGTGGCCTATGGCGGGGACCGCACCGAGACCACCGCAGGGGGGCAGGCATGATCCCGGCGCAGTTCGACTACGTGCGGGCCGGCTCGGTCGACGAGGCGGTCGCCGCCCTCGGCCAGCACGGCGACGACGCCAAGGTGATGGCCGGCGGGCAGTCCCTGATCCCGCTGCTGCGGCTCCGGCTGTCCTACCCCGAGGTCGTCGTCGACGTGGGTCGGGTCGAGGAGATGCGGGGGGTCCGCGAGGACGGCGACCATCTGGTGATCGGCGCGATGACGACCCACCACGACGTGATGCGCGACCCGCTGGTCCGCGAGCACTGCGGTCTGGTGGCCGAGGCGACCGGGACCGTCGCCGACCCGGCGGTGCGGCACCGTGGCACCTTCGGTGGGGCGCTCGCGCACGCCGACCCGGCCGGTGACCTGCCGGCGGTCGCCTGTGCGCTCGACGCCGAGCTCGTGATCGCGGGCGGCGGCGGCCGGCGCACCGTTCCCGTCTCGGAGTTCTTCGTCGACTACCTGCAGACCGCGCTCGGGCCCGGGGACCTGCTCGTCGAGGTCCGGCTGCCCAAGCTGGGCGCCGGGTGGGGGTTCTGCTACGAGAAGTTCCACCGGGTCGCGCAGTCGTGGGCGATCGTGGGGGTGGCGGCGGCCGTACGACGTGCCAACGGCTCGATCGCGGAGGCCCGCGTGGGCCTGACCAACATGGGAGCGACCCCGCTGCGGGCGACCGCCACGGAGCAGGCGCTCACAGGTGGCGCCGCCGACGAGATCGCCCGGGCCAGCGAGCAGGCGGACGAGGGCACCAGCCCGGCCAGCGACCTCAACGGGCAGGCCGACTACCGCCGGCACCTTGCCCGGGTGCTGACCCGCCGTGCGGTCACCGCCGCCGCCGGGCTCGGATGACGACGATCGAGAGGTAGGACCGCATGCAGCTCGAGCACCAGTTCGTCGTGCCCGTCCGGGTCGGGCAGGCCTGGGACGTGCTCCTCGACGTGGAGCGCATCGCACCGTGCATGCCCGGCGCGTCCGTCGACTCCTTCGACGGGGAGACGGTGGCCGGCAAGGTCAAGGTCAAGGTCGGGCCGATCCAGGTGACCTACGCGGGCGAGGCGAGGTTCGTCGAGAAGGACGAGGCCGGGCGTCGGATGGTGCTCGACGCGCGCGGCAAGGAGGCACGGGGCACCGGAACGGCGACCGCGAAGATCACCAGCGTGATGACCGAGGAGGGCGGCTCGACCCGGGTGACGGTGACCACCGACCTGACCATCA
>JBOGDY010000052.1:0-10521 GCA_050742955.1 Actinomycetes bacterium
CGGCTCGACCGCGAGGTCGACACCGAGCACCGGGCGGACGCCGGCCGACCGGGCGGCCCCGACGAACTTCACCGCGCCGTAGACCCCGTCGCGGTCGGTCAGCGCGAGCGTGTCCATGCCGTGCTCGACGGCCCGCTCGACCAGGGTGACCGGGTGGGACGCGCCGTGGCGCAGCGAGTAGCCGGACGCCACGTGGAGGTGGACGAAGGGATCGCTGGACATGATCGGGATCCGAGACCTGGGATCGCTGTCGGGAGGTCGCCGGGCTGCCGCGCGCTAGCGCTGCTCGAGCGTGGCGACCCGGGCGTCGAGACCGGCGACCCCGGCCCGCAGGCCGGAGACCTCCTCGGTGAGCCGGTCGATGCGCGCGCCCTGCGTGTCGAACCGTTCGTAGACCCGCTCGAAGCGGTCGTCGATCTGCTCGATGAGCCGGTCGATGCGCCCGCCCTGCTTGTCGATGCGCCCGCCCTGGGCGTCGATGCGCTCGCCCTGGGCGTCGATGCGCTCGCCCTGCTTGTCGACCTGGGTGCCGATGCGTGCGGCAAGGGCGTAGATCGCGGTGGCCATCACGGCGAAGGCCGCGAGCACCACGGTGACCAGAACCGAGGTCGACACCATGCTTCCTCCGTCTCGAGTATGCGGCTCAGCTGGCGCGGTCGGCCAGGGATGCCAGGTGCGGGATCACCGGCTGGTGGTCGAGGCCCAGCGTGGTCTCGACCAGCGCGAGGAACGTCTGGGTGTCGCGCAGCAGGTCGTCGGCCTCGCGCGGGCTCACCGCCCGGGACAGGCCGGCCTCCGCTGCGGCGCGCTTGCCGGCACCGGCGGCGAAGAACGCGGCCCACTCGGTGAGCTCGGGAGCCACCTGCGGCAGCAGCGCCCACACGTTGCGTGGGCGCTTGGTGAGCGCCGGCCGGGTGCGCACCGCCAGCACCGCCGCGGCCGCGCGCAACGCACCGAGATGGGCCGCGACGTAGCGCCCGGTGGGCACCGTCGTCGCCATCGCCCCGCCGAGGTCGCGGCGGGCGGTGGCGAGCAGGTCGAGCGCCGCGGCGACCACCGGCGGGCGCCGGGTCGGGTCGGGTCGGCCGGCCAGGCTGGTCACGGTCCTCACCCCTCTCAGTCCATGGTCCGCAGCAACGTCCAGCCGCCGGCGGCCCAGTCGAAGCACAGGTCGTAGACGCCGCTGCCGTGCACCCGCCCGGCGGTGGCCTCCACCCGCCACACCTCGCGCTCGGCGGCCAGCGCCAGGGAGCCGGGGACCGGGTCGGCGGCCAGCGCGGACGAACCGTCGGTCGGGACCGGCTGCCACCACGAGCCGGTCTCCACCCAGTGGGAGAGCACCCCCCGGACCACGTAGAGCCGACCGCGCCACAGGAACTCGGCCGGATCCTCGTCGCGGCGGCGCACCTCGACCTGGTCGTCGTACCGTCGCGTCATCGCCGCACCCTCCACACGTCGCCTGCCCGGAACCTGTGTTCGAACACATGTTCGAACACAGGTCACAGTAGACCTCGCCACCGACAGGACGTCAAGGGCTGCCGGGCAACGGTGGATAACCTCGCGCCATGCATCCCTCCGTGGAGCGCGTCACCGCCGCGCTGCGGGCCGCCGGCGCCGCCGGCGAGGTCCGCACCCTCGACGACTCGGCCCGCACCGCCGCCACCGCCGCCGCGCAGCTCGGCGTACAGGTGGGCCAGATCGCCAACTCGCTGGTCTTCGCCGCCGACGGGTCGCCGCTGCTCGTGCTGTCCTCGGGCGGCCACCGGGTCGACACCGGCGTGGTCGCCGGGCTCGTCGGCGCGCACCGGGTCGAGCGGGCCACCCCCGACTTCGTCCGGGAGCACACCGGCCTCGCGATCGGCGGGGTGGCCCCGATCGGGCACCCCTCTCCCCTGCCCACGCTGGTCGACGTCGCGCTCGGGCGGTACGACGAGGTGTGGGCCGCGGCCGGGCACCCGCACGCGGTGTTCCCCACGACCTACGAGGAGCTGGTGCGCATCACCGGCGGCACGCCCGCCGAGGTCGGCGACTAGGGCTCAGCGGCCGTCGGCGAGGACCCGGCGCAGCAGCCCCAGGTCCTTGCTGATCACCCCGTCGACGCCGAGCCGTCGCGCGTCGGCCAGCTCTGCGTCGGTGTCGACGGGCCACGTCAGGACCACCTCGGTGCGGGCCTTCATCCGGGTCACCAGGGCCGGCGTGAGCATGCTGCGGCGGACCGACACCCCGTAGGCGGCGGAGGCATCGGGCTGCTCCAGCCGGCGCACCAGCCGGGCGACCGAGCGGCGGTTGCTCGCCGAGAGCACCCGGCGCACCGGCGGCGCGAAGGACCCGAGCATCCACCAGTGCTTGGTGCACACCGTGAAGCCGGAGTCCGGCGCGTGCTCGCGCACCACCTGCGCGACGGCCGGGGCGAGACCGCGGTGCACGCCCTTGAGGTCGATCATCAGCCGGGGGTCGTCACCGAGAGCGGTCATCAGCTCGGCCAGCTCGAACGGCGCGTAGTCGCTGCGTCGGATCAGCTCCCACTTGTCCCACAGGTGGGTCGGGCCGAGCAGCTTGTGGTGGCGCACCTCGAGGACCCCGCGATAGGCGTGCACGTCGCACTCGACCAGGTCGACGCCGGCGTCGAGCGCCTCACGCAGCCCGGCGACCGTGTTGCCCGAGCGGTGCGCGACGGCGATCAGCCGGTCCGGGCGGCGTGTCACCCGGCGAGGTTAGCGGTCCGACCACTGCCCTGGGGCGTGGTCGCGCGCAGGCGCATCGTCGGCGTCGGCGCCGTCAGCCCGCTGGCCGGGCAGGGTGATCAACGCCGGCCGCGGCCGCCGCTGCAGCCGGTCCACGACGAGCAGGCTGCCGAGCACCAGCGCCACCCCCGCGACGCCGTCGACCAGGTAGTGGTTGGCAGTCAGCACCACCGACGAGACCATCAGCACCGGCAGCAGCAGCCCGACGACCCGCACCAGCCGCCATCGGGCGTAGGTGAAGATCGCCAGGCCCATCAGCAGGTCCCACCCCACGTGCAGGCTCGGCATCGCGGCGTACTGGTTGACGAACGCGGGGGGTTGCAGCAGGCGGTACGACGTGGAGTACTCGCTCACCGTGTCCACCAGCCCGAGGTCGGCGAGCCGGGGCGGCGCGACCGGGAAGAACGTGAACGCGACCAGCCCGATCCCGCCGGACAGCAACATCGTGTTGCGGTAGCGCCGGTAGCCGAGCGGGTGCCGTACGAACAGCCACACCAGGGTGACGGCGATGACCGGCCAGTGGCCCCAGATGTAGACCCAGTTCATGGCCGTCATGAGCTTCTCGGAGCCCTCGACGACGGTCTGCAGGTCGGGCTCGACGTAGACGCCCAGCCAGCGCTCGAAGGTGACCAGGCGCTGGGCGTTCTCCAGGGCGACCTCGACGTTGGTCATCATCATCCCGCGGACGCCGAAGTAGATCAGCACGCCCACGAAGACGAAGGCCAGCTCGAGAGGGATCGCGCGCCAGCGGCTGCGCGGGCTGCGGCCCGGTGCGCTACGGCCGCGTGCTGCGGCGGTCGCCATGGTGCCCTCACCCCCAACGGCCAGGGTCCCAGGCCACGCTAGTCGGGACCACCGCTTTGGGTAAGGGCCGTCGGTCCCGTTTTCTTCCCGGTCAGCCGGCGACGGGCAGCAGCGCCCGCTCGCTGCGCAGCCGGCGCAGCCGGCGCACGGTGAAGCTGCCGCCACCGAGCAGCAGGGCCGGGAGCCAGGCCAGCAGCGCGCCCAGCGCGACGGCACCGAGAGCCGCGGACCAGGTGATGCCCAGCGACGCCAGGCCGACCACGAGGGCCCCGTCACGCGGGCTGGCGCCGTGCATGCCCGGCACGATGCCGGCGATCTGGCTGGCGCCGAAGACGCCGAGCAGCTGCAGCGGGTTGACCTCCTGACCCATCGCGGTGATGGTTCCGGTCAGCAGGCACATGATCGTGAGCTGGTAGCCGATCGAGAGGGCGACGCCCTTCGCGACGACCTTGGGCCCCGGGAGCGGGCGCCGATCGAGCAGGTTCGGCCGGAACCGGCGTACCGCGAAGGCGACCAGCAGGCCGACGGCGGCGATGCCGACGACGGCGAGCAGGATCTGCGGCGGCAGCGTCACGCCGGCGATGATCACGAACGCGGTGAGCCCGATCGCCCCGACCATCCGGTCGAGGGCCACCTCGGCGAGAGACGAGGTGCGGTTCATGCCGGCGACCTTCTGCAGCTTGTGCATCCGCCAGAGGTCGGCGCCGGCGTGCGCGGGCGAGACCAGCCCCAGCAGCTCACTCTCGGCGTAGACCCGCAGGTGCCAGCGCCGGGAGCGGCCACTGGTGGACAGCGCGTGCCAGCGCAAGGGGCAGAGGACGTACTTGCCGACCGCCCAGGGGAGCAGGCCGATCAGCGCCGGCAGGTAGGAGGCCTCGGGCACCCGCTCGAAGCTCCACAGCGACACGGCCACGGCAACGAGGAGGGCGGCACCCTTCAGCCATGGGTGGCGCACAGCGTGCACCGCCCGAGGCATCGTCTTCTCGGCGATGTGTTCTCCTGATCGGAATGGCCCGGAGGGCCGACGGTCGGAACCGGCAGATTGTCTGCCGTCCCTTACCCACGTCGGCGGGGGTCTCATGCACCTTGACCCATCCGGGCATGAGATCGCAAGCTGGGCCAGGCCTGACCACACATAGGGTCACCTGCGTGGGCGACGTCCCGGCGCTGGTCACGCTGCACCTGTGGGGTGTGCCGCCACGCCGGGTGCCCGCCGCCCTGGCGCGGATGGGCCTGGACCGGCGTCCGTTGCGGCGCACCCCGGGGCTGCGGTTCGCCAAGCTGCTGGGCACCGGCGACGGTCGGACATTCACTCTGCGTGATGCCGACCCGCTGCACTGGGGGCTGCTCGCGACCTGGGACACCGCCTCCGACGCCGCGGCGTTCGAGCGCGGGCCGGTCGCCCGCTCGTGGGCCCGCATCTCGTCCGAGCGGTTGCGCGTCGACCTGCGCCCGCTCGCCAGCCGGGGCGAGTGGTCGCGCGGGCGACCGTTCGGCGACCCCGAGGCCACGCCGTACGACGGGCCCGTCGCCGCCGTGACCCGCGCCCGCATCGCCCCCCGGCGGATGGTGGCGTTCTGGCGATCGGTGCCCCCGGTCTCGGCCGACCTGCGCCTCGTGGCCGGCCTGCGTCTGTCGGTCGGCATCGGTGAGGCGCCGGTCGGACTGCAGGGGACCTTCAGCCTGTGGGACTCGGGCCGGGCGCTGACGGAGTTCGCCCACCGCCGCGGCCCCCACGTCGAGGTGGTGCGGCGCACCGCCGAGGTGGGGTGGTACGCCGAGGAGCTGTTCGCCCGCTTCGCGGTGCTGTCGGTGGAGGGCACGTTCGCCGGCCGCCGGATCGAGCCCATCGGGTGACGCACGACCCACCCCGGCCCTCTTGTGCTCTGCCCCGTATTTCGTGGCAGAGCACAAAGGGGAATGACTACGCCCATGGGTTGACTTGTGAGGCATGTCACACGATGCTGCCTACCGCCCTGACCTGATGTCACACCCGTCGGAAGCGGTAGCCCATGCGTCGATCACCTGTCGTCCTCGCACTCCTCGCCCTCGTCGCGGGACTGGTCGTGGCCGCTCCCAACGCCACGGCCGCCCCCGAAGACCGCGGCGGCGGTCTCGAGGTCTTCGTCGGGAACCTCTCACCTGCCCAGGTGGAGTCCCTGGCGGCCGCAGGTCTCGACCACGAGGACGTGGCCACCGGCAAGCTCCGCGACGGGAGGGTCCCCGTCGAGGTCGTGATGAGTGAGCGGCAGGCGGCCAAGCTGCAGGCGGAGGGGCTGGACCTGCGGGTCAAGACCGTCAACGGCAAGAAGGCATCCACCGCCCTCGCCGAGCAGGCGCGGGCCGGCTACGACGCCTACCGCTCCTACAGCGAGAAGGGCGGCATCCGCGATGAGCTGGTCGACACCACCCGGCAGAACCCTGGCCTCACCAAGCTGGTGAGCCTCGGCACCTCAGTCAAGGGTCAGCGGATCTATGCCGTGAAGGTCACCAAGGGCGCGCGGAGCGTGCGCGACGGCTCTCGGCCTGCCGTTCTCTACGGCGGAGCCCAGCATGCGCGCGAGTGGATCACCCCAGAGATGGTTCGCCGGCTCATGCACCACGTGCTCGACGGCTACGGGACCGACCCCAAGATCACCCAGCTCGTCAACACCACCGAGCTGTGGTTCCTGCCGGTGTCCAACCCGGACGGCTACGACTTCACGTTCACCGAGGACAACCGGCTGTGGCGCAAGAACCTTGCCGACAACGACGGCAACGGCACGATCACCGGGGCCGACGGCGTCGACCCCAACCGCAACTTCAAGACCAAGTGGGGATTCGACAACGAGGGCTCGTCGCCGGACATCAGCAGCGCGACCTACCGCGGGCCCAGCGCCGGCTCCGAGCCGGAGACCAAGGCCCTCGACGCCCTTCTCGGCCGGGTCGGCTTCGAGCACTACATCAACTACCATTCGGCGGCCGAGCTGCTGCTCTACGGCATCGGCTGGCAGGTCAGCACCCCGTCGCCGGACGACGTCATCTACGAGGCGATGGTCGGCACCGACGACAACCCGGCGGTGCCGGGCTATGACCCCGACATCTCCGCCGAGCTCTACACGACAAACGGCGACACCGACACCCACGCGCAGGTCGCGCACGGCACGCTCGGCTTCACGCCTGAGATGACGACCTGCGAGGTGGCCAGCGCGAAGTACCCCGACGACCCGTGGGAGCCGGAGGACTGCGCCAGCGGCTTCAACTTCCCCGACGACGAGAGGCTGATCCAGGAGGAGTTCGAGAAGAACATCCCCTTCGCGCTCTCGGTCGCCGAGTCGACGCTCGACCCGGACGACCCGGTCTCCACGGTCGGGCTGGACGCCGCCGACCTGGTGGCCGACCCGTTCTCGGTATCACACGGCACCACCCAGCCGGTCGCCGTGACGGCCAAGCGGGCACTGACCAGCAAGAAGCTGAACTACAAGGTCAACGGCGGAGCCACAGTGACCAAGAACGTCAGCGAGTGGGCCGGCGGTGAGCGCTACGGCGACACGCACGACGACTACTACGCCGAGTACCGCGGCACCGTCACCGGCACCCGCTCAGGAGACAAGGTCGAGGTGTGGTTCACCGGCAGCGACGCGGCCGCGGGAGCGGTCACAAGCCAGCCGTTCACCTACACCGTCGCCGGCGATATCGGTGGGGGCGTGCTCGTGCTGGCCGCCGAGGACGTGACAGGAGCGAGCCCGGTCCAGGGGGTGACGAGCGCGAGGTACGCCGCTAACTACGTCGACGCGATCGAGGCATCCGGGCGCAGCGCCGACGTCTACGACGTCGACGTCAACGCCCGCACCGCACCGCACCACCTCGGCGTGCTCAGTCACTACGACGCCGTCGTGTGGGAGACCGGCGACGACGTCATCACCCGTGAGGTCGGCCAGCCGGGCGGCACCGCTGCCGAGCTCGCGCTCGACCTGGAGCTGACGGTCCGCGACTACCTCAACGAGAGCGGCAAGCTGCTCTACACCGGCAAGTACGCAGGCTTCGCCTCCGGTGCGAACGGCGTCTACTTCTACAACCCGTTCGAGGAGGAGCAGGGCGAGTGCACCGTCCGCGCCTACCCCTGCCTGCCGCTGCTCAACGACTTCAGCCAGTACTGGCTGGGGGCGTACGAGTACATCAGCGAGGGCGGCAACGACCAGGCGGGCAACCCCTTCCCGATCGCGGGCACCGACGGGAGGTTCTCCGGGTTCGCCGGCACCTTCACCAGCCCGACGTCCGAGGACAACCACACGGCGTCGTTCCTCACGACGTCCAGCTTCCTGCCGCCGGCGCAGTTCCCACAGTTCGCGAGCGCGGCGCCGGTCCAGTGGCAGCGGGACGGCGCGGCACCCTACGACCCGTTCACGGGAGACTGGTACCTGTTCAGCGACCGTGACGACCAGAGCTGGAAGCGGCTGACCCGCACCGTCGACCTGACCGGTGCGACGTCGGGCAACCTGAGCTTCCAGACGTCCTACAGCACCGAGCTCGACTGGGACTACCTCGTCGTCGAGGCGCATACAGTCGGCCAGGACGACTGGACGACTCTGCCGGACGCGAACGGGCACACCCAGCAGGGCACCGGTGACAGCTGCGCCGAAGGCTGGGACGAGATCCATCCGTTCGTCACCCACTACCAGGGCGCGGCCTGCGAGCCGACCGGGTCCACGGGCGCCTGGCATGCTGCGACCGGTGGGTCCAACGGCTGGCAGCAGTGGTCGGTCGACCTCTCGTCCTTCGCGGGCAAGCAGGTCGAGGTGTCCATCTCCTACATCAGCGACTGGGGAACGCAAGGACTCGGCGTGTTCCTCGACGACGTCGCGGTCTCTGCCGGTGGCACGCAGGTCGACCAGACCTCCTTCGAGACCGGTCTCGACGGCTGGACCGTCGGCGGCCCGCCTGCCGGGTCGACGCCGAACGACAACAACTGGGTGCGTTCGCAGAAGGCGTTCGACGAGGGCGCGACGGTGACCACGGAGGACACCGTCTACACCGGGTTCGGGGCCGAACGGCTGTCCACCCAGAAGATGCGCCGGGACTTCGTCGACCGGTCGCTGGACCACCTCCTGGGAGGCTGACGAGCCGGACGTCCCGGGTGGCGGTCGACCTACACTCCGCAGGTGGCCGGCACCCGGGACGTCGTCGTCGTCGGCAGCGGGCACAACGCGCTCGTGGCGGCCTGCTACCTGGCCCGGGAAGGTCTCGACGTCGAGGTGGTCGAACGCGACACCGTGCTCGGCGGGGCGGTGTCGACAGTCGAGCGCTGGCCCGGTTACCTGGTGGACCGGGGTTCGAGCGCGCACATCATGGTCCGCCACACCGGCATCATGGAGGACCTCCGCCTCGACGAGTGCGGGCTCTCCTACCTCGACATGGACCCGTGGGGGTTCGCGCCGTTCGGACCGGCGGACAACCAGCAGGCGATCACCTTCCACGTCGACCTCGACCGCACGTGCGACTCGGTGGCGGCGGTGTGCGGTGACCGCGATGCCGAGGCCTACCGGCGGTTCGTGACCGACTGGGCGGCCCGCAACGAGGCGGTGTTCGCGGCCTTCCAGGACGTGCCGACCGCGGGCCGGCTCGGGCGTCACCTGTGGGGCGCCGGCAAGGCCGCCGACGTCGGTGGCCTGGAGATGTCACGCCAGTTCCTGCAGCCCGGCGACCAGCTCCTCGATGAGCAGTTCACCGACGAGCGGCTCAAGACCGCGCTGGCCTGGCTGGGCGCACAGTCCGGCCCGCCGATGCACGAGGTCGCCACCGCCGACCTGGTCGGCTGGAGCGCACTGCTGCACAAGGTGGCGCCCGGCCGCGCGATCGGTGGATCCGGCGCGCTGACGGCCGCGCTGGCCGAACGGTTGCGCCGGCTCGGCGGCACACTCCGGCCCGGCGACGGGGCGGCCGCGATCACCAGGAGCGGCGACCGGGTCACCGGGGTGCGCACCGAGTCCGGCGACCACGTCGGCGCCCGCGCGGTGCTGGCCGGCTGCCACGTCCTGACCACGCTCGAGCTGCTCGGCGACGAGACGCTGCTGCGGCGGGCCACGGCTGTGCGGGTCGGCAACGGGCTGGGCATGGTGGTCCGGCTCGGCACGACGGCACTCCCCCACTACCCGTCGGCGGCCGACGCCTCGGCGTACGCATCGATGCAGCTGCTGGCACCGAGCCGCACCCACCTGCGCGCGGCGTACGGCGAGTTCACCGCCGGCCGCGCCCCCACCGAGCCCGCCGTGCTCGTGATGACCCCCACCGCGCTGGACCCCTCGATCGCACCCCCCGGCCACCACACCGTCACCGCGTGGGCGCAGTGGCACCCCTACGAGCTGTCGACCGGCGAGCGGTGGGACGCGATCGCCCGGCGCGAGGCCGACAAGGTCATCGCCCAGGTCGACGCGGTCGCCCCCGGGTTCAGCAGCACCATCGAGCACCTGCACGTGCAGACGCCGCCGGACCTCGAGCGCGAGCTGGGGCTGCGGCGCGGCAACATCATGCACGTGGAGATGGGCCTGGACGCGATGTTCGTCTACCGCCCGCTGCCGGAGCTGGCGGGCTACCGTACGCCGGTGCGCGGTCTCTACCTCACCGGTGCCTCGACCCACCCCGGCGGCGGCGTCTTCGGGGCGTCCGGGCGCACCGCGGCGCGGGTGATGGTGGCCCAGCGGCGACGATGGCGATGACGATGGTGGGCCGGCGGCCTGCGGCGGCCACCAGGTTGCCGTGGCTGCTGGCGGCTACCACAGTGGCCGCGCAGATCGCCTACCCACTCGCTGACGGAGCGTGGCTGCGGCGCGTGACGATCGCCACTGTGGTGCTTTTCTTCGCGACCTGCGTCACGCATGCGCTCGTCCACCGGGGGCCGGCCTGGGCGCTGGGCCTGGTCGTCGTCACCGCGGGCGGCGGGCTGGCGGCCGAGGCGGTGGGTGTTCGCACCGGGCTGCCGTTCGGGGACTACTCC
>JBOGDY010000053.1:0-10494 GCA_050742955.1 Actinomycetes bacterium
CGGCGACGGCTCGGCCGTCGCGATCTGGCTCGACGACGGCCTGACGCGCGTCCTCGGCACCGACTTCTTCGGCGAGACCAAGAAGGCGTTGACGCGCATGTGGGCGGAGCGGGTGTTCGACGCGGGCGGCCTGGTGCTGCACGCCGCCTGCGCGGTGCTACCGACCCGGCACGGGCCGCTCACGATGGTCGTCGTCGGCGCGCCCGACAGCGGCAAGAGCTCGCTGTTGATGCATAGCCGACCGGGTGTGCAGGTCGTGCAGGACGACTTCGTAGGCCTCCTCCCCGGCGGGCACGTGGTCCCGGCGGAGAACGGTTGCATCGAGAAGACCCACAGCATCGACCCGGTGCGTCAGCCCCTCCTGCACCACGCGGTGACCCGGCCGGACACCTTCCTGGAGAACGTCCCGCAGCGGGGGATGGACCTGCACCTCGACGACCCGGACGGGCCGCGGCACGCGCGAGCGGTGTTCCCGCTCCGGACCGTTGGCGGCCGGGCCGACATGCCGCTGCCGCCGCTGGGCCTGCTGCTGATCCTGGAGCCCGCGGACGACGTGGCACCGGCGCTGGTACGCCTGCCGGTGGCCCAGGCACCCGGCTACTTCCTCCTGCGGGAGCGCCGCCACGGTCTGGCCGAGCCGACCGGACGTCACGGCAACCGCCTGGCCGCGCTGCTCGCCACCTGCGCTCCACAGGTCCTGGTCCTGAACACCCAGGCCTGCCGGGACCGACCGGACCAGGTGCGCGGCGGCATCGCCGCGGATGTCATCGCCGCTGCCCTCGACGGCAGGATCGAGTGGGAGGCGGACCCCGGCACCGGGGTCGAGGTCGCGCGGCGGCTGCCGGCCGTCACCGACGCGGACCTGCTGCTGCCCCGCCAGCGCTACGGCGGGTCGGGCAGACCACGCGAGTACGACGAGCTGCTCACGGCCCGGCAGGCGGAACGGCGTGACTACCTGTCGGGCTTCGTCGGGCTCGACCCGGCGATCGTCGCCGCGGTCACCTGAGTCGTCAGAACCGCACCGTGTCCACTATCCGGTCGAAGAGCTCGCGGTTCCCCTCGAACTCGCCCGGGGCGGAGAAGAACGTGAGGACCACCGAGCTACCGCTGGTCTCCGGCTCCTGCACCTGGACGACGTAGGTCACGAACCGCAGCTCGGCGTCGGAGGCGGGATCGACGAGCCGTCCCTCGATCGCGTCGGCGCGGAAGCCGCCCACCAGGTCGTTACGGGGAGATGAGGTGATCTCGACGGCCTGCGGCAGCAGTGCCTTGAGCTGGAGCTGCTCCGGGTCCGCCGTGTCGATGGTGGTCGAGCCGAAGGTGGTGTACAGCCCGACCGCGGCCGAGGGGTCAGCGGCGATCACGCGTCCGGCGTCCGACCAGGTATCGCCGCTGCCCCCCCGCACGAACAGCGGGCCCAGGGTGTCGGAGCCCGGCGAGAACACCGTTTGGACACCCGAGGTTTGCCGCTGCCAGTCGGACGGCAGGTCCAGCGAGAGTGGCGCGGTCGTGCTCTTGGCGACGTGCTGCGACAGCCCTTGCTCGCGGGACCCGAGGTAGAGGACGGCGGCCGCGACGATCACCGCGAGGACCAGGAGGCCCGCGACGACCGGGATCATCAGGTTCCGGCGCGGGGCCGGCTCCGGCGACGCAGCAGGCGCGTCGCCCTCAGACGGTGCGACCGCCGCCGGCTGGCTCCCGGACGGTGGCCCGCCGGCCTGCGGCCTGTTCTCCCAGAACAGCGGGTCGTCGGACGGCGGTGGGGTCAGGGATGGGGCGGCCGCGGGAGGGAAGGCGCCGGGAGGGAACGAAGGGTGGTCCGTGTGGCGGGAGGGGGTGGCGCGCCCCTCCTCGGTCGTGACGACCGGCTCGACGGCCGATGCGGGGCCGGCTGTCGATGCTCGCTCCGCCGGTTGGTGCCTGACCGGCTGCTGCCGCGGCAGGGGCAGGTCCGAGTCCTCGCCGAGGGCTTCGCGCAGCTCGACCACCAGCTCGTGCCCGGACGCGAACCGCGCCTCCGGTGCCTTGGCCATGGCGCGGCCGACCACCGCGTCCACCGCCGGAGAGAGGTCTGGGCGCAGCGCGGTCACCGGGGGCGGCGGCTCCACCAGGTGCGCCCACAGGAGCGCGGCGTCGTCGTCGCGGTGGAACGGCAGCCGCCCGGTCAGGCACTCGTACAGGACGCAGCCGAGGGCGTAGATGTCCGTCCGGGCATCCACCGGCTTGGCCGCGATCTGCTCCGGTGCGACGTAGTCGATCGTGCCCAGGAAGTGGCCGGTGCGGGTGAGCCCGCCGGACAGGGAGGTGGTGCGCTTGGTCAGTCCGAAGTCGGTGAGATAGACGTGGTCGGCCTGCTCGTGGGCGCGCGTCAGCAGGATGTTCCCGGGCTTGACATCCCGGTGCACCAGGCCTGCCTCGTGCGCCGCGTCGAGTGCGTTCCCGATCTGGGTGAACATGTGGACGAGCCGTTCCGTGGCGAGCGGTTGCTGCCCGGCGAGCGGCGCCTTGAGGTCGCTCCCGATGACGTAGCGCATCGCGATGAACAGCGCGCCCTCGGTCTCCCCGGCCTCGTAGATGGGGATGATGTTCGGATGGTCCAGCGAGGCGGCCAGCCGGGACTCCCGGACGAACCGCTGACGGAACTGTTCGTGCTCCATCAGCTCGGCCGTCAGCAGCTTCAGCGCAACCTTCCGACCGAGCCGGGTGTCCTCGGCGCGGTAGACGACCGCCATCCCGCCGCGACCTATCACGGACTCGATGCGGTAGCCGGCGACCTCGGTCCCGTCCGCCAGGACATCCATCATCACGTCGTCCCCGCCTCACTCCACGTGGTGACCACACCATCCGCAGAACCGGTGGTTCGGCGACAGTCGCTGCCCGCAGCTCGTGCAGAACGTCGGATGACCCGTCGACGTCACGGCCGACGACGCGGACGGTCGCTCGACGGCCTCGGGCGGCGACATGACCGAGAGGCTGCTCTGCGACGACCGGGGCTGGGCCGCCCCTGCCGCTCCCGGCGGCACCCCCATCCCGGTCCGGGACGTCGGCACCTTGTCCGGCGCGGGAGGCGGCGCAGCAGACGTCGATGGCCGCTGGACCGATGCCCCTGACGCCGTTGGGACCGGGCCCGGGGCAGGAGGCGGCACGGTGCGGTGCTTCGCGCCCTGACGGCGCTGGTTCAGCATCAGGAGACCGAGCACCAGCGCCAGCAGGACAACGATCCCGATGCTCGCAAACGTCAGCCAGCCGGGACCGTCGTCGCCGCTCACGGCCCCAGTCGCGCCGCCGCCCTCCGGCGTCTTGTCCGCGGGCGTGCCCTCCCGGGCCTGAGCGACCGCGAGGTTCTGGCTGGCGTTGAAGTGGCCCGGGTAGAGCTTGAGCGTCTCCTGGAGGCTGGAGATCGACCCCGAGAACTCGTCGTTCTTGAAGCTGTGCATCGCGTTCTCGAACGCCGTGTCGGTAGGCCCGCTCCTCGCGGTCACGCCGACCCCCTTCAGGGCTGCCCTGATGGCCTCGGCGTCGACGAGCTTGGGGACCTCCTCGCCCTGAGGCTTGGCGAAGAAGCCCACGATCTGGCCCTGCTCTGCCACGACCGGGCCCCCGTGCAGGCCCTGGCCCAGCCCGGCGACCAGCTTCTCGTAGTAGCCCTTCGTGTCGTCGTCGCCGGTCCTGTTCAGCACGCCGGACCCGGCCTTGGTGAAGTGACCGTTCAGCTGAGCCATCGGCTGCTTCGGGCCCGGGACACCGGTGAAGCCGAGGGCCGCGACCGCCTCGGCGCCCTTCACCGACTGGCCCAGCTCGACGGTCGGCATGCTGCTCGCGCCGACCCTCAGCACGGCGACGTCCGACGCCTCGCCGGGCTTGGGAGAGAGGACCTCCGCCGGCAGGTTCCCGAACTTCTGCTGCGACGTGACGGACGGGTGCACGACGACCTGCATCGTGGTCGCGATGACGCAGCCGCCCGTGTCGTTGGTCGCGTTGGGCTGGTAGCAGCGCTGCAGCCGCGTGTTGGTCGGGTCGCCGCCGACGTTGCCGATGGTCTGCACGGCGAAGGGGTCGCTCGGCATCGGTACGGCGTCGCCGTACCGCTGGTTGAAGATCTTGTTCACCGCGAAGATCTCGGCCCGGCGCAGGTCGGGGGTCACGATGTCGGCGCTGGTCACGATCGCCCCGGTCGGGTCGACCGCGAAGCCGCTGCCCTGGGCGAGCAGCACCGGGTAGGCGTCCTTCGTCAGCGGGATGTGCTGGCCTGTGTTGTTGTGCTCGATCAGCGAGATGTCGACCTGGGCCCAGGTCTGCACGTAGACCACGGCCGGCGCGTCCAGCTCGCTGGGCGACGGGTGCTCGTGCGCCGACGCGGGCACGGCCATCAGCGCCTGGCAGACGAGCAGCGCCGACATGCCGGCGACGATTCCGAGGGGCCGGAGACCACGCATGGTGTTCCCTGCCGTCTGCCGGGCCGTGTGACCGCCGCGACGCCGGCAGCGGTCGCCACGACGCCGGAAGACTTTGACGACGCCGGTAGTCGGGGCGGTGCTGAAGCCGTTGTCGGCGGCCGGCCTCGTCTTCGTGTGTAGCATCGGCCGAAGGGGGTGTCAATCGAAGTCGATCTTGTGATCGCGGCCTCGGTTTTCGCCCGCGGCGAATGGACGGGCGATGGATGCGACGCGCGAGGAAATCCTCTCCGGCCAGGCCGGCCTCGACGGGCTACGACACCTTCTGTACGGGCGTGCCTCCCGTGCGGCCCTGCGCCGCGAGCTGACCGCGTTGCTCGAGCCGGGCGCGCAGCTGGGCGCGTGCCGGCTGGAGCGGGCCAAGTTCAAGCCCGACCGCAAGCTCACGGGTTACTACGTCGCATCCATCAGCAGCACCGACCGGCGACTGGTCCGCGGGGTCGAGGTCGTCTGGTCGCCGGGCGAGACCGCCGACGGGGAGCCTCCGGCCGAGACGTCGATGCAGGACGAGGCGCGGGCGGCCGGTGTCGCCGCGCCGTTCCGGGCGCTTCGCGCCGATGGTCCGGCTTTCGGCCTGCACGTCGCCCCACTGGACGTCACCTTCCCGCAGCTCGTCCGGCTCTCGACACCGGACCATGTGCGAGAGCTGATGTCCGCGACCTATGCCCGCGCGGGTGACGGGGGGGTCGCGGCGGCCTACACGGTCAGCACGATGCGCTACCGCCCCAGGCAGCGCCACGTGCTGCGCTATGACCCGGCGGGGACCGCCGGGCGCACCGTCTTCGCAAAGCTGTACCGGCAGGGCGGGGCGGAGCGGGCGGCCCGGGTGACCCACGCCGTCGCCGACCGCGTCGAGCGGGCAGGACCGGGGGTCTCGGCAGTGCGCCCGTTGCCGGCACCTGAGGCGGACGACGTCGCGATCTATCCGTTGGTCCCGGGTTCCCCCATGTCCCGTCATCTCTGGGACGGGCCCGCGGTGGCCGGCCACCTCGCGCGGGCCGGCGAGCTCTTGCGTGCGTTGCACGACGGCGGTGACGAGCCGGGCGTCGAGCTGCGCGCTGACGACCTCGACGCGCAGGTCAGGGCGACGGCGCGAGCCGCCGAGCATCTCGGCCCGCTCGTCCCCGGGGCCGCGGCGGAGGTCGGGCGGCTGCTGGACCGCGTCCGCGAGCTGGGGTCGGCACTGCCTCCGGAGCCGTCCGGCTTCGCGCACGGAGACTTCAAGGCCGACCACGTCTGGGTCGCCCGAGGCGAGCTGACACTTCTCGACTTCGACACCTGCTGCCTGGCCGAGCCGGCGCTCGACGTCGGCAAGTTCCTCGCCGACCTGTCGTGGTGGCACGCCGTGTCCGACCGGCCGGGCCTGGTCGAGGCGCAGCAGCAGTTCCTGCGCGGCTACGGCCCGACGTCTGACCACCGCCTGGCCCGGGCCCGCCTCTACGAGACGGTCGTGCTCACGAGGATCGTCGTCCGGCGGCTGCGCCGGTTCGAGCCGGACTGGGCTCTGCGCACCACCGCGCTGGTCGCGCGGGCCGCCCAGGGGCTGGACGGGGTCGCTGGTCAGGCCAGCCTGAGCGGCTCGGCGGCCAGCTGAGCCCGTAACGCGGCCAGCGCCGCCGCCGCGTTGTCCGGCTTCACCTTCGTCCAGCAGTGCAGCACCTGGGTCAGCAGGTCCAGCGACTCCCAGAGCGCCACGCGCATGCGGGAGATGTCGCCGAGCCGGGCGTACTCGGCCAGGAACTCGTCCGCCAGCCGGGCGAGCACCTCGAGGTGCGCGGGCTTCGAACCCAACCCCTGCACCGTCGTGCGGAACAGCGCCACGTCCAGCGCCGGCTCCGCCTGGCAGAACCCGTCGAAGTCGATGAACCCCTGCCCTCCGTCTGCCAGCAGGACCTGGGCCGGGCGGAAGCTGCGGTGCGCTGGTCCCGCGGGCTGCGCCGGCTGGTCTCCGGCCAGCGTCTCGAGCGTGGCGAGCAACGGCGTGGCCTCGGCCTCGAGTTCCGGCACCCGGGCGGCGAGCCGGTCGATGACGCCGCGGACCTCGGCCAGCTCGTCCTCCCAGGTGACCAGCTCACCGGTCCCGACGCCGCTGGAGTGCAGCGCGACCAGTCCGGCCGCGGTGGCCCGCACGGTCCCGGTCAGGTCCTCGAGAGCCTGCGCGTCGCCGGCCGCGACCGCCGCCCGGATCGACTGCTTCAGCGTCTGCTGCTCCGGGACGGGACCCTGCACGAGCACGTTCAGGTCGGGCAGGAACGCCAGCGGCTCCGCGATCCGAACCCGGCTTGACGACATCGGCGAGTCCCACAGCCCTCGCATGCCTTCCCATGCGACCTGGCCCTTGTCGCCGCGATAGGTCTTGGCCACCACGAGGTCGGGCCATCCTCGCCCGGCCAGGTCCTCCTGGTAGTCGAGCCGGTAGCGCACCGTGCACCGGTTGCCCGGTTTGTACCGCATGACCTCCGGGACGCAGCCGCGCAGCCGGTAGCCGTCGTAGGCCGGGCCCGCGCCGCTGATGCTGCGCTCGAGGAGGTCGCGAGCCGACTCCGGGTCGGTCAGCACCGGCAGCGCCGGTAGCCCCGCGTCCTCAGGAGCTTCGGTCCTCAGCTCGAGTCCCAGCGCCGGCAGGTGCATCTGCCACGAAGGGTCACCAAACGCGGCAACGCTTCTGGTGACGGGCGGGCCCTCCCCGCCGCGGTCGACCATCACCCCGGTCAGCGCCACGTCGCGGGGCTGCGTCTCCGTGCCGGACCGGACAGTGAGCAGATAGCTGCCGGCCCAGCCCTCCTTCCTCATCCGCAGCCGACTAGGGCGGCAGGCCAGGACGCTCAGGGACCCGTCCCGAGCCTCCGGCAGCGCGGCCTTCACGGCAGCCAGGACCGTGGGTCCGTCGGAAAGATCGGCCAGCCACGGCGGAAGGACGCCGAACGCCTCAAGGCCCATGATCAGAATCTACCGCCCCCAGAGGGCGCGGCCCGCCGGTCCAGCGCAGCCAGCACCAGCAGGAGCCGCTTCGGCTTGAGCTTCGCCCAGCTGTGCGCGGCCAGCCTGAGCAGGCTGAGCGTCTCGTAGCCGAACGTACGGTCGAGCAGCTCATCGCCGTCGGCAAGCCCGCTGGCCTGCAGGTAGGACGCCAGGAAGTGGTCACGCAGCCCTGTGACGACGGCCTGGTCGGGCACCCCTGCCTTGCGTCCGGCCATGTCCAGGTAGGCCAGGAAGTGCCCGAGGTCCAGGCCCGGCTCGGCCATGCAGACGGTGTCGAAGTCGACCAGCCCGGCCCGGTTTCCGTCGAAGATCAGCTGGGTGTAGCTGTAGTCACCGTGGGCGAACACGGCCGGCGCCGGGCCGGCGCCGGGCCGCTGCTCGGCGGCCTCGAGCCACCCGTCCAACCGGTCGGCCAGCCCCGGTGACACCGGTCGGACCAGGGCGAAACTGCGGCGCAGCGCAGCCGCGTCGGACTCGAAGGATCGGGTCGCGCCGAGGTCCAGGCCCGAGGTGTGCAGCAGCGACAGTGTCCGGGCGCAGGACGCCAGCGCCGTCTCCAGTGATGGGGGCCGCCGGTCCTGCTCGGGGACCCCGCCCAGGCGGGCCCGCAGCAGCTGGGCGACCCTGGGCCCCCCCGGCAGCGCCTCGAAGAGGGCCAGCCGCAGGTCCGGCAGGTAGTCGAGCACCCGCGGGATCGCGACCACCGTCCCGGCTCGGGCGCGCAGCTCGTCGACCGCCCGCATCACCGGTTCGCCGCGGTCGTCGGCGGCTAGCTTGCCGTAGACGAGCATCGGCTCAGCGGGCCTGCCATCACGCGTCACCTTCAGCTGGTAGCGAAGAACGCAGCGGTGCGCCCGCCCGTAGTGCCCGGCCTCCACGTCGCACCCGGTGACCTCGACGTCGCGGTCCAGTGTCCGCGGCAGCAGGGTCTGGAACATCGCCAGCATCCGCGGCGCGTCGGTGGCGGCCACCAGCGTCGGCAATTCACCGTCGATCGGGAAGACCGACAACGCGAGATGCAGGGCGGGGACGGTGCCGACCGCTCGGCTGAACGAGGCGTACGCCGATCGGTTGCCCGCCTCCTCTGCCAGCGGCTGCAGGCGGTCGGTGAGGTAGGCCTCGCACGTCCGCGCATCGGGGAACACCCGCCCGGTCACCACCGAACGGGTGCCGCCGACCTGCACGTCGTAGCGCACGAGGCAGGAGTCGCCCAGGTAGGACGCCTGGCCGGCCACGCAGCTCTCGACTGGCGCCCGGGTCCCCAGGGCCTGCGGGAGGTGGGCCGCGACGACAGACCCGTCCATGGCGCTGCGCAGCCCGGGCAGCCGGTCGTGCAGCGCGGTGCTGAGCGTCGCGTCGAAATCTGCGGCGGCGAGGCCGTTCGGCTCGGTCACGACCGGGCCCCCGTACGGGCGGTGCGTTGCTCGCCGAGGAGGGAGAGCGCGAGGCGGAGCCGGGCCGGCTTGAGCTGGCGCCAGCTGTGGACGGCGACCCGGGTCAGGCTGACCGTCCGGAACGCGGCCGCACGGTCGCGCAGCCACGCGGGATCCGCGACGTCCGCGGCCTGCAGGTAGGCGTCGAGGAACTCGTCGACCGCGGCCTGCCGGTCGCCCGGGTGCCCCGCCGCGCGCTCGGCCTTGCGGGCGGTCAGCGCGAGGTAGCCGGTGAACTGCCCGAGGTCGAGTGCGGGCTCGGCGACGCAGGCGGTGTCGAGGTCGACCAGTCCGCTCAGCGGGCCGTCGAAGAGCACTTGCGACGGTGTCAGGTCGCCGTGCGCGAAGGTGTGCGCGGCGGGCGTGTCCGCGGTCGCCATGGCCGGCTCGGTCAGCCCCTCCTCGAGTGCGGCGACGAGCGCGGGCGCGAAGGGGTCGAGAAGGGCCAGCTCGGCGCGGACCGCGGCGAGCTCATCGGCCAACGTCCGCGTCCGCCCGAGCCGGTCGGTGCCGGTGTGGAGGGTGGCGGCGATCCGGGCGCAGGTGTCCAGTGCGGCCTCGAGCGTCGGGGCCCGGTCGCCGTCCGGCGCCACCCCGTTGACCCGGTCCCGGACCAGATGGGGCACCTGGGGCGTCCCCGGCAGGGCCTCGAGCAGGGCGAGCCGCAGGTCCGGCAGGTAGCCCTGGAAGCGCGGCACCAGGAAGCGGACACCGGGGTGCGACCCGAGGAGGGCATGGACCGCCGCCACCGCAGGGCCGACGGAGGCTCCTTGGTCGTCGCCGTAGACCTTGCCGTAGACGACCTGCTTCAGGGTGCGGCTCGAGGCTCCCAGGCTCCACAACAGCTCGTAACGCAGGACGCAACGGCCGCGCCGGGCGTACTGCACGACCTCCGGCGAGCAGGACTGCAGCACCAGCCCCTCGACGGGATTGGCCAGGGTCGCTGCCAGGGTCTGGCGCAGGCCGTCCGGGTCGGTGGCGTCCAGCAGCCCCGGCAGCTCCGGGTCGATGGGGAACACGTGCAGCGCCAGCCGCAACGACGCCACCAGGTCGACGGGCCGGTCGAAGGCGGCGAGGTCGGCGCGACCCGCCGCCCGACCCGCCAGGGGTGCCAGCCGGAGACGGAGCCAGTCCTGCGCGCCGTCGGGGTCGAGGAACAGCCGACCCCCGACCAGATGCTTCTCCAACCGCCCGGACGCCGGGTGGCGCAACCCGAGCTTGTAGCGCAGCGAGCAGCCCTCGCCCGGCTCGACGAGCGCCTTGCCGGGTGTGCACCACTCCACGGTCCACCCGTCGGCGAGCATCGCCTGCAGCCGCGGTGTCATCGCGTCGGCGTCGAGGGCCTCGGCGAGCCCCGGCAGGTCGCGGACGAGGGCCGGCGCCAGCAGCGGGTCGAGCTCGTCGGCGGGATCCCCCTTCCGGCGCGCTCCGGCCGCCACCGACACCTGGGTGGGGATCTGTCCCTGTTCTGCGCCGCCGCGCACGACGATGGGGGTTGGGTGGCCGGTGAGCAGCTGGAAGGCCTCTGGTGAGGCGGGCAGCGGGACGGCCTGCAGCAGGACGGTCTCGAACTCGCGGCGGCGCATCGGGGCGGGCTCACCGTCGCCGTCCACGGCGGCCGCTGG
>JBOGDY010000054.1:0-10463 GCA_050742955.1 Actinomycetes bacterium
GGCCGAGGCGATCCGCAAGGCGCTCGGCGACGCGGCCGACCGACTGTGCGTGTCGGGCACCAAGTCGATGACCGGCCACCTGCTCGGGGCGGCCGGCGCGGTCGAGGCCATCGCGACCATCCTCGCGCTGAAGGACCGCAAGGCTCCCCCGACGACCAACCTCGAAGACCCCGACGACGACGTCCGGCTCGACGTCGTACGAGGTGAACCACGCGCGCTGGCCGACGGCGAGCTGCTCGCGCTGAACAACTCGTTCGGGTTCGGCGGCCACAACGTGGCCCTGGCGATCAGGAGCGTGCAGTGACCGCCGCGCCGGTGGCCCCGGCCCGGCCCGTCGTGGCGCGCGAGGACGACCCCCGCAACCCGCGCAAGCGGCTGGAGGCGCTGTTCGACCCGGGCACCCTCGAGCTGATCACCGCGGAGGACGACTCCGGCATGCTCGCCGGTATCGGCCGCATCGAGGGCGCGACGTCGGTCGCGTTCTGCTCCGATGCCACCATCCAGGGCGGGGCGATGGGCGAGGCGGGGTGCGAGGTGATCCTCACCGCCTACGAGCGGGCGCTGGCGCAGGACTGCCCGGTCCTCGGGCTGTGGCACTCCGGCGGCGCGCGGCTGCGCGAAGGCGTCGTGTCCCTGCATGCGGTGGGCCGGGTTTTCGCGATCATGACGCGCGCCTCCGGCAAGGTGCCCCAGATCTCCGTGGTCCTCGGCCCGGCGGCCGGCGGCGCCGCCTACGGCCCCGCCCTGACCGACGTGGTGATCCTCGGTCCCGAGGGGCGGGTGTTCGTGACCGGCCCGGACGTGGTCCGGTCGGTGACCGGCGAGGACGTCGACGCGCTGCGCCTCGGCGGTCCCGAGCCGCACGGGCGGCGGTCCGGCGTCGTGCACGTGGTGACGGACAGCCAGGAAGGCGCCTACTCCGAGGCGCGGCGGCTCGCGGCGCTGCTCGGCGACCAGCGTTCGATCGGTGCCGTCGAGGACCGCGACCTGTCCTCGACGCTGCCCGAGTCACCCAAGCGGGCCTACGACGTGACGCCGATCGTCGAGTCGCTGCTCGACGACGGCACCCGGCTCGAGCTGCACCCCAAGTGGGCGCCGAACGTGACGACCACGCTGGGCCGGCTCGGCGGGCGCACCGTGGGGGTCATCGCCAACAACCCGCTGCGGCTCGGCGGCTGCCTCGACTCGGCCTCGGCGGAGAAGGCGGCGCGGTTCGTGCGGATGTGCGACGCGTTCGGGGTGCCGCTCGTCGTGGTGGTGGACGTGCCGGGCTACCTGCCGGGCGTCGGTCAGGAGTGGGACGGCGTCGTACGACGTGGCGCCAAGCTGCTGCATGCCTTCGCCGAGGCGACCGTGCCCCGGGTGACGCTGGTGACCCGCAAGGCCTACGGCGGCGCCTACATCGCCATGAACTCCCGCTCGCTGGGCGCCACCAAGGTCTTCGCCTGGCCGGGCGCGGAGGTGGCGGTGATGGGCGCTGTCGCCGCCGTGCGGATCCTGCACCGCCGACGGCTCGCCGACGTCGCCGCGGACGTGCGCGGTCAGGTCGAGCAGGAGCTCGCGGTCGAGCACGAGAAGCTGGCCGGCGGCATCGAACGCGCCCGCGAGATCGGGGTCGTGGACGAGCTGGTCGAGCCCGGCCGGACCCGCTCGGCCATCGCCCGGGCGATCCTCGAGGCCCCCGCCACCCGCGGCCAGCACGGCAACATCCCCCTCTGACCCCGCCGCGGCATCGACCACGGCCCGAGGGAAAATGATCACGCTAGCGTGATCATTGGACCGAAACTGTGGCCAATTAGCCACGGTCACGGTCAGTTGATCACGCTCACGTGATCATTTCCGCCGCAGTCGGGGTGTGGAGGCTCGGGTCAGACGACCTGGTGCAGCCAGCGGACGGGGACGCCGTCGCCGGCGTAGCGGAACGTCTCCAGCTCGTCGTCCCAGGCCTTGCCGAGCAGCCGCTGCATCTCCTGCTCGACGGTGATGGCCGGATCGGTCGTGGCCCGGGCCAGTGCCGCCCGCAGCCGGTCCTCGCGGACGAGGATGTCGCCGTGCACGCCGGTCGTCGCGTGGAAGAGGCCCAGCGACGGGGTGCACGAGTAACGCTCGCCCTCGCCGCCCTGGCTCGGCTCCTCGGTCACCTCGAAGCGCAGGTGGCTCCAGTCACGCAACGCCGAGGCGAGGGCCGCGGCCGTTCCCACCTCGCCCTGCCAGGACAGCTCGGCGCGCAACGTCCCCGGCGCGGCCGGCTGCCCGGTCCAGTCCAGCGTCACCCGCACACCGAGGACTCCGCCGACCGCCCACTCGATGTGAGGACAGAGCGCAGGTGGCGTTGCATGGATGTACACGACACCGCGAGTCGTCACCGGAACCTCCTTCGTCGGTCGCGAGATGCGCCTTCCCCAGCGGTCTCGCGAGCACGACGGCGAACGGAGGTCGATGCCGCGTTGCCCAGACGAGATCATGACACATCCGTCCCACCGGCACCACCAGTTGCACCGTCTTCGGCCGTGCCGAAACGTGAAGTACGACGAGGAGCGCGCCGATAGGAGAGGTAGTGATCTGCGTCAACCCGCCGGACGGAGGCTCCGAACCAGTGCACGACCATGAGCTGCTGATGGCCGAGGCCTATGACGAGGGGGTGGTCTCCGAGGTCATCCGGCCCGCCGCGATCATCCCCGAGGAATCGGCCCGGGCAATCCTCGTCGAGCTGGCACTGCGGGATGTGCAGAACGGCGGCGTCTGGCAGTCGGAGCCCTCGCTGTGGAGTCGCTACGACCGGCCGTGGGAGGCCTATGGCTCCCCGGGTGGAGCCGAGCTGATCGGCACCCTGCAGGTCGCCTACGGAACCCCGACGCGTTACGAGATCACCATCTACCGCGCGACCGTGACCCGCTTCGGCACCGAGCAGGGCTGGGCCGTCGCCTCGCTGTGCGACGAGGCCCTGCAGTTCGGCGACCTCGACCTGGCGGGCTGCCCCCGGGCGACACTGAACGCCCCGCCTAAACCGTTCAAGTTCTGACGGACCGCACGGTCAGGGAGCGACGACCGTCACCGCGAAGGACTTCGCGGCCTGCTCCGTCATCACCACGCCGCTTGCGCAGGTGGACGTGGTCACACCGATGACCACCGTGTAGGTGCCGGGCTCCGTCCAGGTGTGCCTGGCGCGGAAGGTGTCCCGAACCGGCCGCGGCTCGGCCGCGGCGGGGCACGGGCGCTCCTTCATCGAGCTCGCACCCACCCCGTCGCCCCAGTCCTCGTCTGAGCCGGCGAGGACGCCGTCACCGTCCGACCAGGCGACCCGGAAGCCCGCCGCCCGACCCGCGACCACCGTGGCAGGCACCTCGACGTCGATGCGGAGTGGTCCGGGGGAAACTGCTGCCGAGGGTTGCTCGTCGATCCTCCGGTCGGCCGGCGTCGCGAGGACCGTGTCGTCGCCGCTCCACGCCACCTCGGCCAGGACGGCGCCTCCGGCCAGCGCCAGCGCACCCACCGCGGCGGCCAGCCGCAGTCGGGTGGACCGTCGCCGTGGCACAGGCCCCACGGACTCGGGCGTTGGTGCTGGTGTCGAGCCGACGACGTCGAGCGAGGGATCCTCGACCCCCGGAACGTCGCGCGTCGTCATCCCACCCTCCCCGAGCGAAAGGGTAGGCGACCCCGGGGTGCGTCACGCAGGGTCACGGGAAAATCCGCGCACGGCGTGGCGGTCACGCTGCGCGACGGCGCTGCGGCCGCGACGGCCCGCAACGGGCCGCGTCAGCAGCTGCGCCCCGCGGAGCCCTTATCGCAGCGCGATCCGCGGCCGCTCGATGCGGGTGACCGGAGCGGCGGTGGGACAGCACACGTCGACGTCGGCGACGCTGCTCGTCACATGGAGCCGCCGGGTGAGCTGCATGATGTCGAAGACGCGCAGCACGGACGGCTGGTCCGCGACGAAGTGCACCTGGCCGCCGAGCAGGCCCTGCCGATGGAAGATGCGCAGCAGGCTGCCCACACCCGTTGAGTCGATGAAGGTGACACCGCGCAAGTCGACGACGAGGCTGTCGGCGCCCCGGTTGACCAGGGCGAGCAGGTTGTCGCGCAGTTCCGGAGCACTGGCGACGTCCACCTCCCCGGTGACCTCGACAACGGTGTGACCGCTGATCGCATGCGGGTCGAGAAGGCTGATCAACGTGCAGCCTCCCAACAGGGGGTCGAAGACCAGAGGCGCCGTGGGGCTTCGGCGCCCCCTGAGACTAGCCCGCACGCCGTCGCTCGGCTAGACGGCATCTGGTGCGGATTTCGTCAACCCTGAAGTCCCTTGATCCACAGGGGAATCCAGGTTCGTTTCCGTACGCCGTGCGGCTCCGTGCAACGAAATCCGAAGATCCAAACGTGGTGCTTGCGCGGACATCCTTCTCCTCCATCACCCGTCCGGAGCAGCGGGCACCAGTTCCGCGGCTCGACCTGCTCGGGCCGCCCGACCGGCTCCCGGCTGAGCCCCGCCCGCCGGCAGCCTCACGGCAGCATCGTCCGACGCAACTCCCAAGAAATGGTCAAGCGGGCCCTACTGCCGGCCGATGGAGAACGTCATGGACTCTGCGTTCGGAAGCATCCTCATCGCCGACTCGGCCACGCTGCTCACCGTGGAGGAGGCGGCCGCGTACGCGAACGTGCCCACCGCCACGATCCGCGACGCACTGATCCTGGGATGCCTCGACGTCGTCGCCAGCGGGACCCCTGGCGTCGGTCTGCTCGAGCGCCGCGAGGTGGACGCCTGGTGGCGGCAGCGGCGGGTCGCTGGCTGACCCCTACGCACGTCCGACGGCTCTGCCCGATCGGAGGCAGCGCCGGTCCGAATGGCCGATGGCCGTGCCTGTCGTCGGAGCGCAACCTGTCCCTGGGGGTTTGATGGGCAGGGGGTCCTGTGGCGGGGGCGGCCCGCGCTTTCATGGGGGGCCAAGAGAGCGCGGGCCCACACGGGCTCACCCGAGGCGTACCCCGTCGGCATCCCGTCAGTCAGTCACCCGGGCGAGCGTGCCTGCCCCGTGGTCGCATCGACGGCAGACCGGCCTCCGTGACCGGTTCCTCGGCGAGGCGTGGGTGGGTGCGGGCGAGCCGCATCGCCGAGGTCTGCAGCAAGGACGTGCTCGCACTGGAGTCCTGCAGGGCGTCGAGGAACTCCTGTCCGGGCAGCCGCCACAGCGTCACCGGCTCGATCGCGGTGACCGTCGCGGTCCGGACGCCCGCCGTCATGAGTCCGATCTCCCCGACGTAGCCGCGAGGACCGACGGTGCGCAGCCGCTGCGCGACGTCGCCCTCGCCGATCGCGGTGACCTCGACCTCGCCGCTGACGATGACGTACAGCGCGTCCGCCGTGTCGCCCTCGCGGATCAGCACGGCGCCCTCGGGCAGCTCGACCGGCTCCATCGCGGCGGCCAGTCGCTCGACCGTGGGGCGGCTGGCCGCGGCGAACAGATCCAGTGCCTGCAGCAGTATCACCCGAGGCGCGAGCTCGCGCAGTGTCGCGACGGCTCGTCGGTCGGCCTTGAGCAGCGGTCCGATGCCGAGCAGGGCCACCACCGGGAAGCCGACACCGAGGACGAGAAGGCTGGCGCGGAGGCCGAACTGCGCGAAGATCGCGGCGAAGATGAAGCTCGCCGCCAGCGTGGCGCCGAACACCGCTCCGTCGAGGAGGCTCAGCACCCTGCTCAGCACCGCGCGTGGCATGTCGCGCTGCAGCGCCGTCAACGCGAGCACGTCGACGATGATCATGCCGACCCCACTGATGACCTGGAGCGCGAAGCCTGAGGCGGCGTCGTCCACGAACGCGGTGAGGGCGAACGGCACGGCCTGCAGCAGGATCCCGCCCATGATGACGGGTGCGAGCCGCGCAGATCTGCTGAGCCGGTCGGCGAGGGCCGCCGAGATGAGACCACCGAGCGCCGAGCCGGCGAGCAGGTAGGTGTAGCCCGTGACGCCGGTGCCCAGGTGCTGGCTGATCGGGCCGTAGAGCACGGTGGCGGCGCCGTAGATGCCGGAGTCGAGCGCGCAGAACACGATGAGAACGGCGGCGACTCGCTCGCGCCCCAGCGCCGCGAAGCCCTCCGCCATCTCGCGCAGGACGCCCTCGCCCTTCTCGCCAGCGTGGCCGTGGCTACGCGTTCGGACGCGCGACACGAGAACGGCCGACACGACGAAGCTCAACGCGTTGAGGACGAAGGCGGCGGTCGCCTCGCCGGTGAGCAGCAGCAGCCCGCCGACCGCTGGGCCGAGCACGATGGTCAGGCTCTCCAGCGCCGAGAACAGGCCGTTGGCCGCCGCGAGCTCCTTCTCCTCGACGAGGTCGGGAGTCAGCGCGCCCGCCGCGGGCCGGTAGGGGACGTAGGCGATGGCGACGAGCGCCGAGAGTGCCAGCAGCAGCAGGAGGGGGCCGTCGGCCGCGATGAGCACGGCCATCACGGCGAGGAGCACGGCGGAGACCGCGGCCGAGACCACCATGACACGCGTTCGTTCGTAGCGGTCTGCCACCACGCCGCCGAGTGACGCAAGGAGCAGGCCGGGGATCCACCTGGTCGCCGTGGTGGCCGCCACCCAGGCGGCCGACCCGGTGCGCTCGTAGACATAGACCAGGAGCACGGTCGAGTAAGCCCAGCTGCCCAGACCGTCGATGATGAACGACCAGACCACCAGTCGCATGTCCGGCCGGCGAAGTGCAGCGCGGTATCGGCCCCCCTTGCTCACCCTGTGCTCGCCCATCGGCCCTCCTCGACGGCAGCCCGGGATGAACCTAGGGCAGAGGATCGTCGTACGGCGGCAGAACCGGCCGTGTCGGACAACGCGGCATTGTGGCCTCCTTCGCGCACATCTGTCCCTACGATGTCGTCCGTGCGCTGTTCTGGCTGTGGGTCAGGACTCCCGCCTGCCGCCAAGTTCTGCATGGAGTGCGGCACGCCGGTCCAAGCCGCCTGCGCTGCCTGCGGCGGCCCCCTTACCCCCGGCGCCAAGTTCTGCATGGACTGCGGCACCCGTGTGCCTGACCACCAGCCCTCGAGCGGTGCGCCGATCCCCGCGCCGGCCGTCGCCGAGCGACGGGTGACCTCCGTTCTCTTCGGCGACCTCGTCGGCTTCACCCCGATCTCGGAGGCGCGCGACGCCGAGGAGGTGCGCGAGCTGCTATCGCGCTACTTCGCCGAGGCTCGCAAGGTGATCGAGCGCTACGGCGGCACGGTCGAGAAGTTCATCGGCGACGCCGTGATGGCCGTGTGGGGCGTCCCTGTCGCGCACGAGGACGACGCCGAACGCGCCGTCCGCGCCGGCCTGGACCTGGTCGCCGTGGTGGAGGGACTCGGCGAGGAGGTGGGCGTCCCCGACATGGCCGCGCGGGTCGGCATCGTGACCGGCGAGGTGGCGGTCACCGTCGGCGCGGTCGGTGAGGGCATGGTCGCCGGCGACGCCGTCAACACCGCCGCCCGGGTGCAGGCCGCCGCGTCACGTGGGCAAGTGTGGGTCGACGAGGCGACGCGGTCGCTGACGGCTGCCGCTGTTGCGTACGACGATGCAGGTGAGCACCTGCTGAAGGGCAAGACCGAAGCGGTGCGGCTGTTCCCGGCGCGCGCTGTGGTCGCTGCCGTGGGTGGCGCACAGCGTGTCGATGGTCTCGAGGCGCCGTTCACCGGACGCGACCGTGAGCTGCGCCTCGTCAAGGAGCTGTTCCACGCCACGGTCGAGGACGGGCGTCCTCGAATGGTTGCCGTGTCGGGCACCGCAGGTGTCGGGAAGTCGCGGCTCGGCTGGGAGTTCGAGAAGTACATCGACGCCATCCGAGACCGGGTCCGTTGGCACAGGGGTCGCGCACTGTCCTACGGCGACGGTGTGGCCTTCTGGGCCCTGGCCGAGATGGTGCGTTCCCGCCTCGGCATATCCGACGGCGACCCACCCGCCATCGTCGCGCAGCGACTCACCGCCGGGCTGACCGAGCTGGTCCCCAACATCGACGAACGCGAGCCCTTGCGCAGCCGATTGGCTGTGCTGCTCGGGATCGACAGTCGTGAGGGGACGTCGTTCGCCCGCGAGGACCTGTTCGCCGCCTGGACCTCGTTCTTCGAGAGGGTCGCTGCCGGAGGCCAGTGCGTGGCCCTGCTCTTCGAGGACATGCAGCACGCCGACAGCGGCCTGCTGGACTACATCGACCACCTGCTCGAGTCGGCTCATTTCCCGGTGTTCGTGCTCACCTTCGCCCGGCCGGAGCTCGCGGAGGCCAGACCCCGTTTCGGGGCCGGACGGCGCGCGACTCCCGTCTACCTCGAGCCGCTCAGCGAGACTGCGATGGGGCAGCTGGTCGACGGGCTGGTCGACGGTCTGCCGCAAGCAGCCCGGGACGCACTCACCGAGCGAGCCGAAGGCATCCCGCTCTATGCAGTGGAAACCGTGCGCGCCCTCATCGACCGCGATGCCGTCGTCCCGAGGGACGGGCGCTACGTTCTGGCCGATCACACCGCCGACGATGTCGGCCTGCGGGAACTCGGGGCACCCACGAGCCTGCAGGCGTTGATCGCTGCACGCCTCGACACGCTGAGCCCGGACGAGCGCCGTGCCGTCGGAGACGCCAGCGTTCACGGCATGACCTTCTCCCGCGCGGCGCTTGCCGAGACGAGTCCCGTCGCCGACCTCGATGCCGTGCTCGCCACCTTGGTGCGCAAGGAGATCATCACGATCCAGAGTGATCCGCTATCGCCCGAGCGCGGTCAGTACCGCTTCGTCCAGGCGCTCGTTCGCACCGTCGCTTACGAGACGCTCTCGCGGCGCGACCGCAAGACGCGCCACCTTGCGGTGGCGGCACAGATCGCCGCCGAACCCGGAGACGAGCTTGCGGGCGTCTTGGCGCGCCACTACCTCGATGCGCTCGACGCGGCCCCCAACGACCCCGATTCCGACCAGCTGCGCGCCTCGGCTCTCGAGCTGCTCGAGCGGGCGGCGGCCCGGGCCGAGGTGCTCGGCTCGCCGGAGGAAGCGCTCCGCCACTACATCGTCGCCCTGGACCGCGACCCGTCGGCGGAGGTCGAGGCGCGTCTTCGCGAGGGGGCGGCGCGCACAGCCGGGTCTGCGGCACTGCGCGAGGACGCCCTCGACAACGCGGCGCGAGCCCGCGAACTGTACGAACGTCTGGGCAGGGACGTCGACGCCGGGCGCGTCGTCGGCCTCATCGGTGGCCTTCTGGTCGACAGGAGCCGGCTGCAGGAGGCCATCGACCTGATGACCCCGGTCTACGAGCAGCTGGTCGACCGACCCGATGCCTCTCAGGCACTGGCACCGCTGACGGCTGAGCTCGCTCGTGCGCTGAGCTACCTCGGCTCGTGGGGGGAGAGTGAGCGGTACGCGAAGCGCGCGTTGCAGTTGGCCGAGTCGCGCCAGGACTGGCCGCAGGTCATCGAGCTCCTGATGCGGTACGGAACGCTCTGGGTCTTCCAGGGCATGCCGACCGGTGGGCTCGCCATGCTTCGCAGCGCCGTGGACCTGGCACGCCAGCATCACCTGCTCTTCGAGATGGTCCGCCCGCTCGGCAACGTCGCGTCCTTCTACAACAGCCGCGACCTGGCGGTGGCGGAGGAGGCGGGGCGGGAGGCGTTGGCACTCGCGCAGCAGGTCGGCGCGCGGGACCGGATGACATCCGTCGTGGCCAACCTGGCCATCACGTTCTGGCACTCGGGAGCGTGGGACGAGGTTGAGCGCCACGAGACCGAGAACCACGGGCAAGACCTGAACGCCGACGTCCTGCTGGCTCTCGTCGAGACGATGATTCGTCGTGCTCGCGGCACGATGCGCAGCGCCGACGTTGTGCGCGACTTCACGGACACACCGTCCGACGATCCGTACGTGCTCGCGGCGACCGCCCAGCTGCACGCGGTTGCCGCCGCGGAGTCCGGCCGATTCGACGAAGCGTCGCGGTTGGCGCAGTCCGCCGTCGACGAGGCCTTCGCTGCAGCCGGCATCGACGACGACTTCGCCCTCTACTGGCCCGTCGCCGTGGAGTACGCCGTCGAGGGCGGCGACCTCGTGCATGCGGAGAAGCTGCTGCGGGTCGTCGCTGACGCGGCTCCCGGATTGGTCAATCCGTTGGTGCGCGCCCAGTACCTCCGGCTTCGCGGCGTAGTCGCCGGCGCGCAGGGTCGCGTTCAGGATGCAGACGAGGACCTGTCCAGGGCGGCGGACGAGCTGCGAGCGTTCGGCGCGCCCTACTACCTGGCCCGCGCGCTGTTGGCGCGGGCCGAGCTGCTCCATGCCAACGGAACGCCCGTCGTCGCCCTCCAGGACGAGGCACGCGAGATCTTCCGGTCCCTCGACGCTCGCCCGTGGGTCGAGGCGGTCGACAGGCTGGCCACCTCCGTCGCGGTGTGAGCGGGTGCACGAGCGATCGGAACCTGGTGGGGCTGTGGGCCTGGTGGGGCGGGCGGGACTCGAACCCGCGACCCAAGGATTATGAG
>JBOGDY010000055.1:0-10463 GCA_050742955.1 Actinomycetes bacterium
GGCTTGCGGCGCTCGCCGCGGCAGCGGCCAGGGACGCGGCGCACCGCGTCTCGACCGCCACGGCGGCTGAGATCCCCGCCGCCTACCGCGCCATCTACGTCGCGGCGGCGCGGACCTGCAAGGGCCTGTCGTGGACCGTGCTCGCGGCGATCGGCCAGGTCGAGTCGGGCCACGGGCGCAACACCAACACGTCCTACGCCGGGGCGCAGGGCCCGATGCAGTTCCTGCCGTCCACGTTCGCCGCCTACGGGGTCGACGGCGACGGCGACGGCGACATCGACATCCACGACCCGGTCGACGCGATCTTCAGCGCGGCCGGCTACCTGTGCGCGAATGGCGCCGGCCGGGGCGGCGACGCGCTGTACCGCGCCATCTGGCACTACAACCACGCCGACTGGTACGTGCAGCTGGTGCTGCGGCTGGCCGGCCAGATCGAGGTGCGCGAGGCGCAGCAGGACTGAGGTCCCGTCAGGCCGGTGGCCGGGGCGAGGACACCTCGTCGGGCTCGAGCCCGTTGCCGCCGAGCATGCCGCCGATCCCCTTGAGCGCCTCGCCCAGCTCGCTGGGCACGATCCACACCTTGTTGGAGTCGCCCTGGGCGATCTTCGGCAGCACCTGGAGGTACTGGTAGGCCAGCAGCTTCTGGTCGGGGTTGCCGGCGTGGATGGCGTCGAACACCTTCTTGATCGCCTGGGCCTCGCCGTCAGCCCGGAGCACGGCGGCCTGCGCGTCGCCCTCGGCCTTGAGGATGGCGCCCTGCCGCTCCCCTTCGGCGGTCAGGATCTGGGACGCCTTGAACCCCTCGGCGGTCAGGATCGTGGCGCGCTTCTCGCGGTCGGCCCGCATCTGCTTCTCCATCGAGTCCTGGATCGACGTCGGCGGGTCGATGGCCTTGATCTCCACCCGGTTGACCCTGATGCCCCATTTGCCGGTCGCCTCGTCGAGCACGACCCGGAGCGCAGTGTTGATGTGGTCGCGCGAGGTCAGCGTCTCCTCGAGGTTCAGGTTTCCCACGACGTTGCGCAGGGTCGTGACGGTGAGCTGCTCGACACCGTGGATGTAGTTGGCGATCTCGTAGGTCGCGGCCTTGGGGTCGGTCACCTGGAAGAAGATGACCGTGTCGATGCCCACCACCAGGTTGTCGGCGGTGATCACCGGCTGCGGTGGGAAGGACACGACCTGCTCGCGCAGGTCGAGCAGCGGCCGCAGCCGGTCGATGAAGGGCACCAGGATGGAGACGCCTGCGTCCAGCGTGCGGCTGTAGCGGCCCAGCCGCTCGACGATGCCGGCCCGCGCCTGCGGCACGATGCGCACCGTCTTGGCCAGTGTGACGAGCACGAGCAGCGCGACCACGGCGACGACGACGAGCCCAACCACTGAGGACGTGTTCACTGCATCTCCGCTTCGTAGACGACCGCGGTCGCACCGTCGATCTGCACGACCTCGACGTTGCGCCCCGCCTCGATGACGTGCGACGGGTCGTAGGTGCGGGCGGACCACACCTCGCCCTTGAGCTTGACCTGGCCGGACCGGGCGTCGACCCGCGCCACGGCCACGCCCTGGCTGCCGACGAGGGCAGCGACGCCGGTGCGGATGGCCGCCGGCGTGCGCAGGTGGCGCAGCGCGACGGGCCGGACGACACCGAGCATCGCAACCGAGACGAGGATGGCGACCAGCGCCTGCAGCAGGAGGTTGTCGGTGACGCCGGCGGCGACCGCGCCGGCCAGCGCTCCGGCGGCCAGCATCAGGAAGACGAGGTCCAGGGTCGTGACCTCGACCAGGCCCAGGATGACGGCGAGTCCGAGCCAGGCGGCCCAGTCGTAGTCGCCCACCTCTGCCCTCCCCCTCCCGCGCCGCGGACGGTCAGCGACCGTCACGGCGTGATCTTAGGGCTGCGGCGGCGCCGCAGGGTGTCACACGCCGTACGTGGCTCGTGCTGCCCAACGCTCTCCGAACCGCTGCAGTTCCAGCGGAACCCCGAAGGTGACGCCCAGCAGGTCGGCGGTCACCGTCGTCTCAACCGGCCCCTGGCCGACCACCCGGCCGCCGCGCAGCAGCAGCGCGTGGGTGAACCCGGGCGGGATCTCCTCGACGTGGTGCGTGACCAGGACCAGAGCCGGGGAGGCGGGGTCGCGGGCCAGCTCGCCGAGACGGCGGACCAGGTCCTCGCGGCCCCCCAGGTCGAGCCCGGCGGCCGGCTCGTCGAGCAGCATCAGCTCGGGGTCGGTCATCAGGGACCGGGCGATCTGCACCCGCTTGCGCTCGCCCTCAGACAGCGTCCCGAACCGGCGGTCCGCCAGCCGGGCCACCCCCATCGTCCCGAGCAGGACCTCGGCGCGCGCGGTGTCGACGTCGTCGTAGCGCTCCCTCCAGCGACCCACCATCGCGTAGGACGCCGTCAGCACCACGTCGCGCACGGTCTCCCTCGCGGGCAGCCGGTCAGCCAGGGCGGCGCTGGTCAGTCCGATGCGGGGCCGCAGCTCGAACACGTCGACCGCACCCAGCGTTTCCCCGAGGACGCTCGCCTCACCGCGGCTCGGGTGCAGGTTGGCCGCGGCGACCTGCAGCAGCGTCGTCTTGCCGGCCCCGTTGGGCCCGAGCACCACCCAGCGCTCGCCCTCCGCCACCTCCCAGGTCACCCGGTCGAGCAGGGTGGCGCCGTCGCGCAGCACGCTGACGTCGGACAGGTGCAGGACGTCGGACATGCCCGGCAACCTATCGACCGGACGACGACCTACCCTGGCCGACGTGCGCGAGCTGTCGGTGGCTGGGCGGCTGGCCGCCTGGGGCAGCGCTGTGCTGGCGGGGACGGTCAGTCCCGACCAGGCCGCCGACGAGGTCGTCGGCGGCAGCGACGCGTCCCACCGGGTCTTCGGGCTGCCGGACGAGTCGGAGGGCGTGACGCTGCCCTACGCGCTGGGCCGGCTGAGGGCGTTAGGGGTCGGCGGGCTGCGCCTGGTCCTGCCGCGGCCGGGCGACCCTGCCGGGCTGCCCGGACCGCCCGTGTTCAACGAGAAGGCGATTGCCAGGGGCGAGGCGGTGATCACGGTCGGCGGCAGACCGCTCGGTCTGGTCGACGAGGGCCGCGGCGCCTGGTCGGTCCACCCGGTGACCGCCGATCCGCGGACGCCGCCGTCGCTGGCCGACGCCGAACGCGAGCTGGGGCGGGCGATGCGCGAGTGCACCGAGGCGCTGGTGAGCCTCGACGTCGCCCGGTGGGAGCCGGTCGCGGCCGACATTCTCGCCCACCGGGCCCGCCACGAGCGGCCGGCGCTGCCGATGTCGGCGCCGCCGCAGGCCCACCGGGTGCTGCACCAGGCGCTGCGGCTGGCCTCCATCGTCGACGCCGCCCGGGCCGGCGACGGGGCCGCGGTGAGTGCCGGGGAGACGGCCCGCCGGGCCGCGATCCTGCGGGAGATCGACGTTGCCGCCCGCCGTGCCGTCGAGGCCGCGTGCAGCGCCCCCCTGACCTGAGGCAGGTCAGCGCACGGAGCGGTAGAGGTCCAGCGTCTGGGTAGCCACCGCGGCCCACGAGAAGTTCTCGACCGCTCGGCTCCGGCCGCCCGCACCCATCTCGTGAGCCCGGTCCGTGTCCTCGACAAGGGTCGTCAGCCGCTCGGCCAGGTCGGCCTCGAACCGGGCCGGGTCCAGCGGTGTGCCGGTGCCGTCGCCGAGCTGCTCGATGGGCACCAGCAGACCGGTCTCGCCATCGGCGACCACCTCCGGGATGCCGCCGGTCGAGGTTGCCACGACGGGTGCCTCGCAGGCCATCGCCTCCAGGTTGACGATGCCCATCGGCTCGTAAACCGACGGGCAGGCGAACACCGTCGCGTGGCTGAGGATCTGGATGATGTCGGGCTTGGGCAGCATCTCCGTGATCCACACGACGCCGTCGCGGCCGCGCCGCAACGCCTCCACGAGGACAGTCACCTCGGCGAGGATCTCCGGGGTGTCCGGGGCTCCGGCGCACAGCACCAGCTGCACGCGCGGGTCCAGCGACAGGGCTGCGCGGAGCAGGTGCGGCAGCCCCTTCTGCCGGGTGATCCGGCCGACGAAGACCACCGAGGGCCGGTCCGGGTCGATGCCGTGCGCCGCCAGCACCTCGGTGCCCCGGTCCGGCCGGTACTCCTGGGTGTCGATGCCGTTGTGGATCACGTGGACCCGGTCGGGGTCGACGCCGGGATAGCACCGCAGCACGTCCTCGCGCATCCCGCCCGAGACGGCGACCACCGCTTCGGCCGCCTCCAGGGCGGTGCGCTCCGCCCACGACGAGAGGGCGTAGCCGCCACCGAGCTGCTCGGCCTTCCACGGGCGCAACGGCTCGAGGCTGTGCGCCGACGTCACGTGCGGCACACCGTGCAGCAGCTTGGCGACGTGCCCGGCCAGGTTGGCGTACCAGGTGTGCGAGTGCACCACGTCGCTGCCCTCGGCACCGGCCGCCATGGCGAGGTCGGTGCCGAAGGTGCGCAGCGCCGCGTTGGCCGACGCGAGGTCCGGCGGCACGCCGTACGCCGTGACGCCCTCGCCCTCACGCGGTGCCCCCATGCAGTGGACCCGCAGGTCGACCAGGCGGCGCAGCTCGCGGGCGAGGTACTCGACGTGGACGCCGGCACCGCCGTAGACCTCGGGCGGGTACTCGCGGGTGAGCAGGTCTACTCGCATGGCTCGATCCTGTCTGAACAACCCGTTCGCGGGTAGCGTGCGGGGCATGTCGGCACGGGTGCTCGCGATCGTCCTGGCCGGCGGCGAGGGCAAGCGGCTGATGCCCCTCACCGCCGACCGCGCCAAACCGGCGGTGCCGTTCGGCGGCATCTACCGTCTCGTCGACTTCGTGCTGTCGAACCTGGTCAACGGCGGCTTCCGCAAGATCGTGGTGCTCACGCAGTACAAGAGCCACAGCCTCGACCGCCACATCGCCTCAACGTGGCGGCTGTCGGCGATGCTCGGCAACTACATCGCGCCGGTCCCGGCCCAGCAGCGGCTCGGTCCGCACTGGTTCGCCGGCTCCGCGGACGCGATCTACCAGAGCCTCAACCTGATCGGTGACGAGCGGCCCGACCACGTCATCGTGTTCGGTGCCGACCACATCTACCGGATGGACCCGAGCCAGATGGTGGCCCAGCATGTCGAGTCGGGCGCTGGTGTGACGGTCGCCGCGATCCGGCAGCCGATCGAGCTGGCCGACCAGTTCGGGGTCATCGAGACCGCGAAGGACCGCAGGTTGATCAGCGCGTTCCTGGAGAAGCCGACCGACGTCGAAGGTCTGGCCGACGACCCGGCGCAGGTCTTCGCGTCGATGGGCAACTACGTGTTCCGCACCGACACGCTGCTCGACGCGCTACGCCGTGACGCACTCGACCCGGCCAGCAAGCACGACATGGGCGGCAACGTGATCCCGATGCTGGTCGGCAAGGGCGAGGCACAGGTGCACGACTTCCGCGACAACGACGTGCCAGGGTCGACCGAGCGCGATAAGGACTACTGGCGCGACGTCGGAACACTCGACTCCTTCTACGAGGCCCACAGCGACCTGATCGCCGTCCACCCCGTCTTCAACCTCTACAACAACGACTGGCCGATCTACACCGGGCACGAGCCGCTCCCACCGGCGAAGTTCGTGCACGCCGAGGAGGGTCGGCGCGGTCACGCGGTCAGCTCGTTCGTCTCCAGCGGGGCCGTAGTGTCCGGCGGGTACGTCGAGCGGTCCGTCCTCTCCCCCTGGGTGCAGGTCAACTCGTGGGCGGAGGTGACCGGCTGCGTGCTCTTCCACAACGTCAAGGTCGGTCGCAGGGCGATCGTGCGCAACGCGATCCTCGACAAGAACGTGGTCGTGCCCGAGGGTGCCCGGATCGGTGTGGACCCCGAGGAGGACCGGGCCAGGGGGTTCGTCGTCTCCGACGGCGGTGTCACCGTCGTCGGGAAGGGCCAGCGCGTCTCGGCCTGACCGGCCGGCGCCCCGGGCCTGAATGGCCGTTCGCGGCGGGGACTGGGTCCGGGCGCTTATCACTCAGATGGGCAATTACCCATCTGAGTGATGACGCCCCGCACGGCCTGGTACCCGCCGCCAGCCGCAGGCAGCCGCCGCCCGCATGCCACCGGGTAGCGTGACGCCTCGATGGACGCCTCAGACGCCACCGGCCCGGCCACACTGCTCGTCACGGTGACCGGGCGCGACCGGCCCGGCGTGACGTCGGCCCTCTTCGAGACCCTGGCGCGCTTCGACGTCGAGGTCCTCGACGTCGAACAGGTCGTGATCAGGGGCCGGCTGATCCTGGGTGTGCTGGTTGCCCGGGCCGCGAACGAGGGCACGGTCCGTGCTGCGCTCACCGGCGCGCTCACACCGCTGGGCATGGACGTCGAGGTCGCCGCGGGCAGCGGCGACCACGGCCCGCGGCGGCGTGGTCGCAGCCACGTGACCGTGGTGGGCCACCCGTTGCTGCCCGCTGCCATGGGCGGCATCGCCGGGCGCATCGCCGACTACGGCGGCAACATCGACCGCATCATGCGGATCGCGCGCTACCCCGTCACAGCCGTTGAGCTGGAGGTGTCCGGCGCCGACCCCGCGGACCTGCGCTCACGGTTGTCGCTGGCTGCGGCGTCGCTCGGCGTCGACGTCGCGGTCGAGCGGTCGGGTCTGCACCGGCGGGCCAAGCGGCTCGTGGTGATGGACGTGGACTCGACCCTGGTCCAGGGCGAGGTCATCGAGATGCTGGCCGCGCGGGCCGGGTGCGCCGACGAGGTCGCCGCCGTCACCGAGGCCGCGATGCGCGGGGATGTCGACTTCGCCGAGTCGCTTCGGCGCCGGGTGCGCATGCTGAAGGGTGTCGAGGCCACGGTTCTCGACGCCGTACGCCGTGACCTCCTGCTCGCACCCGGGGCCCGCACCTTCGTCCGGACCCTCAAGCGCCTCGACTTCCGCTTCGCGATCGTCAGCGGCGGCTTCACCCAGGTGACCGACCCGCTGGCCGCCGACCTCGGCATCGACTACGCGGCGGCGAACACCCTGGAGATCGTCGACGGCCGGCTGACCGGCCGGCTGGTGGGACCGGTGCTCGACCGGGGAGGCAAGGCCGATGCGCTCGAGCGGTTCGCCCGGGAGGCCGGGGTGGCGGTGTCGCAGACCGTCGCGATCGGCGACGGCGCCAACGACCTGGACATGCTCGGTCGCGCCGGGCTCGGCATCGCGTTCAACGCCAAGCCGGTGGTGCGACGGGCGGCGGACACGACGCTGAACGTGCCCTACCTCGACGCGATCCTGTTCCTGCTCGGCATCTCCCGGGAGGAGATCGAGGCCGCCGACGAGGAGGAAGGCATCACCGTCACCACTCCCCCCACCTGAGGTCAGGGGCGCCCGCGAGGTGGCCGGCCCCGGCGGTCAGCTCTCTCTGGGGTCGAGGAGGTCGACCAGGTCGGCGTGGCGCAGCCCGGACCACGGCCCGTCGACGGCCAGGACGGCCGCCGCCCCTGGGCGGAACCTGCCGGGCGGGTCGTCCAGCAGGTCGGCCAGCAGCTGCTGCACCGTCGGGTTGTGGCCGATGACGAGCAACCCCCGAACGTCCTCGCCGTGCCCGCCCGACTCGCGCAGCAGGTCGAGCAGCTCCTCCGCCCCGGCGTGGTAGATGCTGCGCCGGAAGTCCGGCTCGGACGGCCCGGACAGTGCCGGCGGCAGCGACTCCCAGGTCTGGCGGGCCCGCAGGGCCGACGAGCAGAGGACGGCGTCGAAGTGGGCGCCGAGGCGGGCCAGCCGCGCCCCCACTTCGGCGGCGTCCCGGCGCCCGTCGGGGGTCAGCGGGCGCCCGTGGTCGCCCCCGCCCCCGTCGCCGTCGGAGGCGGCTGCGGCGTGGCGCATGACGACGAGCTGTCGGGAGGAGGCCACGCCGGGCTCATGCCCCGCCGCGGGCCTTGAGGACCTTGTCCCGGATCTCCGCCGGTCCGTCGACGCGACCACCGCCTCCACGCAGCCAGACGTCGATCTCCGCCTGTTCGGCATGGCACATGACACCGACGACGTCACCCGGACCGGACTGGTCGAGGAGAGCCCGGAGCGCGGCCAGCTCGGTGGGGTGGTCGGGGACATGGTCGACACCCACCGAGGCGGCCCCCTCGCGCAACAGCCCGGCCAGCTCGTCGAGGTCGCGTCCGTGCAGGTAGCCCTCCTTGTGCCCGATGACCACCTGGTCGGCTCCGCGAGCGCCCAGCTCTCCGACGCCGCGGATGATGTCGTCGGCGCGGTCACCGACGCTGCCGAGGACGAGCCGCACGACGTTGCCGGGCGGACACAGCCCGGCCAGGACCTCCTGCAGGGCCGCCATGCCGGCCTCGTTGTGCGCCAGGTCCACGACGACGGTCACGCCCCGCAGGTCGTAGATGTTCATCCGTCCGGGGTTGTCCGTCGGTCCCGGCGTGAACGAGCGCAGTCCGTCGATCACGGCCGAGCGGGGCAGTCCGGCGGCCAGCCCGGCTGCAGCGGCCGCGAGTGCGTTCTCGACGTTGAAGCGGGACAGGCCGGCCAGCGTCATGGGCACGTCGATGATGGCGACCAGCGGGTCGGGGTCGGCGCCGCGGGTGAGTGCCGTGATGTGCCCGTCGATCACGGTGGCGCCTCGACCGCCCTCGCCCAGCGACTGCCGCAGCGTCGGCGAGTCGGGGTCACGGGTGAAGACGACCGGTCGGGCCGAGGCACCCAGCCGCATCGCGAACGTGCGCGGGTCGTCGCCGTTGAGCACCACCCAGCCGTCCGGTCGGGTGATGCGGGTGATGACCGACTCGACCTCGGCGAGCTGGTCGACGGTGTCGATGCCCTCCAGCCCGAGATGGTGGGCGCTCACGTTGGTCACGACCGACACGTCGTTGTGGGAGTACCCGATACCGCGTGTCAGGATGCTCCCGCGCGCCGTCTCGGTCACGGCGAGCTGTACGCGCGGGTCGTCGAGCACCCGACCGGCGCCCCCGGGGCCCGAGTGGTCACCGGCCTCGACCAGCTCACCGTCGACGTAGACACCGTCGGTCGACGACCAGCCCACGACGAGCCCGGCGCAGTCGCCCATGCGGGCCAGCACCCGTGCCGTGGTGGTCTTGCCGTTGGTGCCGGTGACAGCGATCACCGGCACATGCGGCTGGCGCGTCGTCGGTGACGGTCCGAGGTCGGCGCCCCGCACGAACTCGGCCCCGGCACGGACCGCGGCGACCAGGTCCGGCCCGGGGACGGCGTCGATCACGCCGGCGACCGCGTGTCCCAGCGCCTCGGCCCGGTCGCGGTGACGCCAGGGGTAGGCAACGACCAGGCGGTGAACGTCGGCGGTGGGACGGCTGCGCACCGCCAGCCGGATGGTGCCGGACTCCTCCGCGACGCGGCGGACGACGCGCGCGACCAGGCGGGCCGCGAACCGTTGCCGGAGCCCCGTCATCGGCCGGCCGGGGTTGCCCGACGGCAGACCCAGCTGGGCCGCTGTCGCCCGGGCGTCGCCGTCGTCCAGCTCGAGCAGTCCGGTCACGTCGAGGGTGAGCTTGACGGCCGGCCGCGGGAAGTAGAGGTTGGCGCCCTCGAGCAGCCGCAGCTCGACGAGTGCGGGGCGCGGGACCACGGCGGCCATGCCTGGGAATGTAGCGGTGACGTCGCCCGGCGTGGACGCCGGGATCAGGCGCCCATCGCGTGCACGCCGCCGTCGACGTGCACGATCTCGGCCGTGGTGCGCGGGAACCAGTCCGACAGCAGGGCCACGCATGCCCGGGCCGGCGGCTCGGCGTCGGCCAGGTCCCAGCCGATCGGTGCCCGGGCAGCCCACACGTCCTCGAACGCCGCGAACCCGGGGATCGACTTGGCGGCCGTCGTCTTGACGGGCCCGGCCGCGACCAGGTTGACCCGCACCCCGGCCGGGCCGAGGTCGCGCGCCAGGTACCGCGCGGTCGACTCGAACGCCGCCTTCGCAACCCCCATCCAGTCGTAGGTGGGCCAGGCAACGGACGCATCGAAGGTCAGTCCCACCACCGACCCGCCCGAAGGCATCAGCGGCTGGCAGGCCACGGCGAGAGCCTTCAACGAGTACGCCGAGATCTGCACGGCCGTCGCGACGTCGGCCCACTCGGTCTTGAGGAAGTTGCCGCCCAGCGCGGCCTCCGGCGCGAAGCCGATGGAGTGCAGGACGCCGTCGAGGCCATCGACGTGCTCGCGCACCCGCTCGGACAGCGCATCGAAGTCCTCGGCCTTGCTGGCGTCGAGCTCGACCACAGGAGGCGTCTGGGGGAGGCGCCTCGCGATGGCCTGGGTGATGCGCATCGTGCGCCCGAACGACGTCAGCACGACCTGGGCGCCCTCCTGCTGCGCGATCCGCGCCACGTGGAAGGCGATCGAGGAGTCCGTCAGGACGCCCGTCACCAGGATCCTCTTGCCGTCCAGCAGACCCATCGTGTGTGCCTCTCCTCTAGTGACCCATGCCCAGGCCGCCGTCGACGGGGATGACCGC